>CAZSSS010000162.1:0-4733 GCA_964609255.1 uncultured Rhodobacterales bacterium | reverse complement strand
ACTGGTGTCCAATAATGCGGTGGCGGTGGTTGTTACGCCGGTTGCCATTGGGCTGGCGGGGGCGCTGGGGGTGGACCCGCGCCCGCTGGTGATTGCGGTGATGGTGGCGGCCTCGGCCAGTTTTGCAACGCCGATTGGTTATCAGACCAACACGCTGGTTTATGGGCCGGGGGGGTATCGTTTTACGGATTTTATGCGCATTGGCATTCCGCTGAATATCAGCATCGGGATTCTGGCCAGCCTTCTTATTCCGGTATTTTGGCCGCTTTAGCGGGGGCGCACGCGCCCCTCTTGAGCAAGCTTAATTCACCCCTGTGGATTTTTTGACTATTTGGAAAATAAATGGCGGGAGCATGATTTGGGCTTTTGAAAAGCAGTGGTGATGAAAGTTAACAGCGGTGGAGCTGGTGGTTTGGCAAATTTTGGGCGGATAAAAATTCAATAGTTGCAGGGGTGTGGCTGCTTGGCATATATACGGCGGCAACAGAGGTTTAGCGCGGAGAATTCGACATGGCGGGTCATTCAAAATGGGCAAATATTCAGCATCGTAAAGGGCGCCAAGATGCTGTGCGCTCCAAGATGTTTTCTAAATTGGCCAAGGAAATCACCGTGGCTGCCAAAATGGGCGACCCTGACCCTGACAAAAACCCGCGCCTGCGCCTTGCGGTCAAAGAGGCCAAAAAGGTTTCGGTGCCAAAAGACGTTATTGAGCGCGCCATCAAGAAATCCGCAACGGGTGACGGCGATAATTATGACGAAATCCGCTATGAGGGTTATGGCCCTGCCGGGGTTGCGGTGATTGTTGAGGCGATGACCGATAACAAAAACCGCACGGCCTCGGTTGTGCGGTCTATCTTTACCAAATCGGGCGGTAGTTTGGCCGCCACGGGCGCGGTCTCGTTCATGTTTGATCGGGTCGGCGAGGTGATTTACCCTGTGGATGCTGGTGATGCTGACGCGATGATGGACGCGGCAATAGAGGCCGGTGCGGATGATGTAGAAAGCAGTGATGACGGGCATATCATTTATTGTGATCCGGCTGAATTAAACACTGTTTCCAGTGCGTTAGAGACTGTTTTGGGCGAATCTGAATCAACCAAGTTGATTTGGAAACCGCAAACACTGACCGAGCTGGATCTGGCGGGCGCTGAAAAACTGATGCGTCTTATTGAAACATTGGAAGACGATGACGACGTGCAAACCGTTACCGCAAATTTTGACATTTCCGATGAGGTAATGGCGGCGCTTGCGGCGGCTGGCTAGACATTTGATTAATCCCCCCTAATATGACTTTTGATAAACTTAAATAAAGAGGAAAAATCATGGCAAAAACGCCGGAATTACGCGGGGCCAAAGGCGCAGCGCAACAAGCAGATCGGCATAATCTGGGTGACCCGGTTGGTGACGCGGCCAAATGGGCGCGGGCTTTGACAACCAAACGTGTTTCGGACCTGTTCAAAACCGAAAAAGGTCTTGAGGGCCATTGGAAACAGGTTCAACAAGAAGTCACACGCGGCAACAAACACTTTTTTGCCACCAAATCCTTGCCGGGTGGTTATACGGACGGGGGCAAGACCTCTGCTGAGGGTAAGCAGATTATCGGGTTTATTGCAGATGCGATTGTCGGCGCGGCCAAAGGTTCAAAGATTGATTTTGACTTGCAGCAAATGAAATTCAACAAGGATATGGCCTGGCTGAAAATCGAAAAGGTTAAAGGCAAGGTTAAGGTGAAATCAACACCGGGCCGAAAGAAATAGCACGGGAATTTGGCCAGCACTTAAACCCAAGTGCTGGCCAAACCTGTATCAATAAACGGTCCAGCTGCTTTCAACGCAGACATTGATATTATCGCGGCGTATTTCGGCCCCGCCTGACATGCGTGCTTTGAAGTCAAAGACACAGGCACCGGTGCCGTCGTCAAAGTTAAGGGTAAGATATTCACCGGAATAAATTACGGTGCTGCTGCCCAGTTGATCTGGTCCCCATGAATTTGAGCTGGCGCGGGACGCATAAAAATGCGTCAAGGTGACGCCCGATTGGTTTACAATATCCATGACGCGGTTGTAACCATCGCCACCGGACCCACCTGAAACGGGCACATAAACAGTTTCGCCGCACGCGGCCAATGCCAGCGTGCTTGCGGTAACTAATGCAAGTAGCTTCATACTTTTCTCCAAACGTTAATAATAAACTTACCGCGTAATGAGTAATCAAAAAAATGGGCGGAATTATGGCATTCATTCCGCCCTATATGCCCAGATAAAATTCCGCGGGGCAGCCCTGCAATATATTCAATCCATGGTGGGATGATGTAACCCGCGCACTGCTAAACAGGCATAAACCGGGTCATTTATCCTAGGAAATAGGGCAGAATATCGCGCAGGTTATGGTTAACGGACAGGTGGTGTTCAAGCGGGGGCACGGCGCGCTGCACGCAGGACTGGCGCTCACAGATGCGGCAGGAAATGCCGATGGGTTCAAACGCCAGTTCGTTTTTGATGTCCATATCATCGGCATAAACCAAACGGTTTGCATGGGTGATTTCGCAGCCCAGCCCTATGGCAAAGCGCCGCGTTGGGCTGCGAAAACCGGGCGCAGTTTTGGAAATATCCCGCGCCAGACAAAAATACTGAACCCCGTCAGGGGTTTCGGCCAGTTGGCGCAGGTATTGGTTTGGGGTCTCAAAGGCGCGATGCACATTCCACAGCGGGCAGGCCCCGCCGAAACGCGCGAACTGCAACCGCGTGGCGGAGTGGCGTTTGGTGATGGTGCCGGCCTGATCAACCCGCACAAAAAAGAAAGGCACGCCCTTTTGGCCGGATCTTTGCAGAGTGGAAAGGCGGTGCGCGACTTGCTCGATGCTGGCGTCAAATTTTTCCGCCAGCAAATCAAGATCATGGCGCATTTCCTGCGCAGCCGCCAGAAACCGCCCATAGGGCAGGGTGGCCGCCCCGGCAAAATAATTGGCAAGGCCGATTTTGCAAATATCGCGGGCTTGCGGGCTGCGGAATTTGGCGAAATCCAGCGTAGTATCAAGCAGAGGCATGAATTCCAGCAGGGCAATCTGGTGCGCAAGCTGGAATATCTGGGTGGGACGAGCGGCGCGGGCTGACAGGCTTAACTTGTTGAATTGTGCCTCAAAATGCCGGAGCGGGCCGTGGGTGAAATGCACCGAAACGCCGTGCTCCTTTTCCAGATGGCTAATGAGGGCGGCGCGTTTGTCAGGGTTTTTCAAGGAGCGCGCGAAATTCTCAGCGGTGCGGTCAATGCTGTCGATATAGTTGTCGCAATAGTGGAAAAAATCGCGGACTTCTTCCCATGGTAGCGGCGCAATACTGGTGCTGTCTTGCCCCAATGCTTCGTTCAATGAGGCAAGGCGATCTTGCGAATGGCGATATGAGCGATGCAGATTAAGAAACGCCCTTGCCAGCATTGGGGCGTTGCTGGCGGTAAGTTGAAGGTCAGCCAAGGGCGGGTTGTCATCGCCAAAAACCGGATCCGCGAGGGCCTCGCGCATATCCACCACCATACGATCGGATTCCGCAACCGAAAGCTGCGTCACATCAAAGCCGAATTCTTGCGCCATGGCCAGAACCACACCAGCAGAAATTGGCCGGTGATTATTTTCCATCTGGTTGAGATAGGACAGGGAAATGCCCAATTTGGCGGCAAAGTTCTTTTGGGTCAGGCTGCGCTTTTGGCGGGTTTCGCGGATTTTCACTCCGGCATATAATTTTTGCTGTGCCATGAGGGGGGTTATACGCAAGTTCGCAAAATATTAAAAGGGTTTTTGCAATGTTGCGACAGCGCCCGAATGCCGGGCGCTGCCAGTTTGGTTATTCGGATTTATCAACCACGTATTCCTCAAGAATTTTTTCGTTCTTGGCGGCTTCCAATTGGTTAAGGCGATCATCCGAGGCCCGGCCATCAAGACGGTATTTGACCAGATTAACAAGGCTGAGGGTCAGCATGAAAATCCCCATCGCCCAGAACCCTTTGGTGGACAGGTTCACAGGGGCCAGCCAGATTGACGCGGACAGCATCACATAGGAGGTCGCCACGCCGATGGCGTTAAAGGTGGTATAGATGTCGTTTGATTTATCACTGCTAAACATAATTATTCTCCTGATTTTTGGTTAAGCCGCGCCAAAACATCTGCCGCGGTGGTTTTTGTGCTGGTGCCGTAACCTTGGGCGGCCATGCGCTCGCCGATATCCTCAAATTTGAGGTTGGCGTCGATTTCGCGCAGGACTTCGGATTGCTCAAACGGGTCGTCTTGGTCAACGACGCGGGCGATCAGTTCCTCGGCTTCCTCAATGCAATTCTGGCGAGGTGCAAAGCTGTTGAGCTTGACCTGAATTTTGCGTTCAGAATGGATGGCCTTGGCGGTGATTGCGCTTTGCTTCAGGTCAATGATGCGCCGGTTTGCGGCCTCAAGAGAACTGCGCAAACGGGATATTTTGCTGTTAATGCGCGTGGCGGTGTCCCGGCGGACTGTCAGCTCGTTCTCCATCTGCGCAATCCCTTGCGCGGCCTCCGAGGCCAGGGTTTCGCGGTTGTCTTCCAGCGCCGCAATTGTGCTTTGCGTCAGCTTGGCAACGCGGATTTCGAGGGTTTCAATCTGGCGCTGCTCGCTGCGCACCCGCATAATCAGGCTGGCAAGGGTGGATTTGGCTGCTTGCAATCCCACCTGCGCCTCTCGGATTTTCTGATCAATCAGATCAATGGCAAAA
>CAZSSS010000161.1:0-4736 GCA_964609255.1 uncultured Rhodobacterales bacterium | reverse complement strand
CTGTGCTGCCCGGGCCGACATCAAACGCCTGCGGTGCGGTTTGAATCGGGTCACCCACAGCAGCAATTGGCGCAGAGTCTGTTATTGGAAATACCGCGCAGAGGCCCAAAAAGATAACTACGGAGACAATAAAGCCGTAAAAAACACCTCTTAAAAATCCGCCGCCTTTTTTACGCTTGATCGCCATGTTAAAAACCTTTGTTTAATCTGATCGCATCGGGCATTAACTTCACCCGGTGAACCTGTTAACAACAGTATAACGCGCATTTGGCTGAGGTGTAGCCCCAAAAGGTGCAAATTTATGGCGAAAGATGTCCGATGCTACTTTTGATCGATAATTACGACAGTTTTACCTATAATCTGGTGCATTATTTAGGCGGATTAGGGGCAGATGTTGTGGTGAAACGCAATGATGAAATTGATGTGCGGCAAGCCATGGCGCTGAAACCATCAAGCATTCTTTTATCGCCCGGCCCTTGTGCCCCCGATCAGGCCGGTATTTGTCTGGCAATGGTGCAAGCGGCCGCTGAAACCAGAACCCCGCTGATCGGTGTTTGTCTTGGCCATCAAAGCATTGGCCAGGCTTTTGGCGGCAAAGTTGTGCTGGCTGACGCGATTATGCACGGCAAAATGGGCCGCATCCAGCACAATGCCCGTGCCGTTTTTGCCGGGCTACCCAGCCCGTTTCGGGCCACCCGTTATCATTCGCTAACGCTTGAGCGCGCCACCCTGCCCGATTGCCTGACCATCACCGCAGAGGTAGAAGACGGCACTATAATGGGGGTTCAACACCGTGAATTACCCATTCACGGGGTGCAGTTTCACCCGGAATCCATTGCCTCGGAACAGGGTCATAAATTATTGCAGAACTTTCTTGATATGACCACGGAGATGGCATGAGCGACTTGTTAAAACCGATTATCGCCAAAGCGGTCGACACGCCATTATCTGCCAGCGATGCGCAGATTGCATTTGGTGAAATCATGGAAGGCAACGCAACCCCCAGCCAAATAGGCGGGTTTTTAATGGTGTTGCGCACCCGCGGCGAAAGCGTTCAGGAATTTGCCGCCGCCGCTGTCGCCATGCGTGAGCGGTGCAAAAAAGTTACAGCCCCCAAAGGTGCAATGGATATAGTGGGCACCGGCGGTGATGGCAAATCTACCTTGAATATCTCAACCGCCACTGCATTTGTGGTGGCGGGCACCGGACAGGTGGTTGCCAAACATGGCAACCGCAACCTGTCCAGCCGGTCGGGCACAGCCGATGTTCAAACCCAGATGGGCATCAATGTCATGGTTGGACCGGACGTGGTCGAAAAGGCTCTGCAACAGGCGGGAATTGCCTTTATGATGGCACCAATACATCATCCGGCCATGCGTTTCGTTATGCCGGCACGCCAAGAACTGGGCACGCGCACCTTGTTTAACATCCTTGGCCCGCTGACCAACCCTGCTGGCGTGAAATACCAGCTTACGGGTGCCTATTCCAAAGATCTGATCCGGCCTATGGCAGAAACCTTGCAACAGCTTGGCAGCCAATCAGCATGGCTTGTGCACGGATCGGATGGAACCGATGAGCTGAGCATTGCCGGACCCAGCTTTGTTGCTCAGCTAAAAGATGGTGCAATCAGCGAATTTGAAATATCTCCCGAAGATGCGGGGTTACCCGTTCATCCGTTCAACGACATCATCGGAGGCACCCCGCAAGACAATGCCGCTGCGTTTCGCGCCTTGCTTGAAGGTTGCAAAAATGCCTATAGGGATGCGGTATTGCTGAACGCATCAGCGGCGCTGTTGGTTTCAGGCCGGGTTGCCAACCTGCGTGACGGGGTTGCACAAGCCATAAAAAGCATTGATTCCGGCGCGGCTTTGAAAAAGCTGGAAACACTTGCAAAAATTACTAGTGAGGGCGCGACGTGACAATTCTCGATAAAATAAAAGCATATAAACTGGAAGAAATCGCCAGCAAAAAAGCGGCGACACCTTTGTCTGATGTTGAGGAAATAGCCCGCACGCAAACCCCAACGCGTGGCTTTTATGAGGCACTTGTGCGGGCCGGAAATGCCGGTTATGGGCTGATTGCCGAAATCAAAAAGGCCAGCCCGTCAAAGGGCCTGATCCGTGCCGATTTTGCACCAAAAGAACTGGCCGGTGCCTATGAACGCGGTGGCGCGACCTGCCTGTCGGTTTTGACCGACAGGCCGTCATTTCAGGGTGCTGATGAATTTCTGGTTGATGCGCGCGCGGCGACCTCGCTGCCCTGTCTGCGCAAAGATTTCATGTATGACCCTTATCAGGTCGCCGAATCCCGCGCGCTGGGGGCGGATTGCATATTGATCATACTTGCCAGCGTTGATGAACCACAGGCCGCTGAACTGGAAGCCGCGGCATTTGAGTGGAACATGGATGTGTTGCTTGAGGTCCATAACCGGGATGAACTGGACCGCGCCGCGCAGATGAAATCACCGATGATCGGCATCAATAACCGTGATCTTAACACCTTTGAAACATCGCTGGATGTAACCCGAGATTTGGCCAGCTTTGTGCCAGCGGGCCGCATGGTGGTTTGCGAATCTGGCCTGTCAGACCGCCATGATCTGGCGGCCATGGCCCATTACGGCGTGCGCAGCTTTTTGATCGGAGAAAGCCTGATGCGCCAGCAAAATGTTGAAACAGCAACGCGCGATTTGCTTTCAGCGCCGTGGAACCCGGAGGCCGGATAATGGCAGACCTGACCCATTTTAATGCCAGTGGCGATGCGCATATGGTTGATGTCTCGGATAAACCAACCACCAGCCGCGTGGCGGTCGCCAAGGGTTTTGTTGCCATGCAGGCTGATACCTTGGCCATAATTACCGCCGGACATGCCAAAAAAGGCGATGTGCTGGCGGTGGCGCGGTTGGCGGGCATAATGGCGGCCAAAAAAACCCATGATCTTATACCGCTTTGCCACCCATTGGCCTTGTCCAAAGTTTCACTTGACCTGATGGCCAACACAACACGTTGCGGCATTGACATTACCGCAACGGTCAAAAACACAGGCCAAACCGGCGTGGAAATGGAGGCCCTGACCGCTGTTAGCATTGCCGGGCTTACCATCTATGACATGATCAAAGCCGCTGACAAAACCATGGTGATTTCCGATATTCGCCTTGTGCTGAAAGACGGCGGAAAATCTGGTTTGTTTGAGGCAGAGTGATGATCACAGTTTCTGAGGCCCTGACCCGCGTCCTGGCGCTCTGCCCTGCGATGCCTTGCGAATTTGCGCCCATCGACAGCGCATCGGGCCGGGTGTTGGCCAAACCTGTCAAAGCCAGCCGCGACCAGCCGCCTTTTGATGCATCTGCGATGGACGGCTATGCCATTCGCCAGCAAGACATGCAGCCAAATGCTCGTTTCACCATCATCGGAGAAGCGCAGGCAGGCACAGAATTCCCCGGCAAAATCACCCAAAATTCCGCTGTGCGGATTTTTACCGGCGGGGTGGTCCCCAAAGGCGCTGATTTTATCCTGATTCAGGAAAACACCAAACGCGACGGCCAAATTATGCATCTGACCGAAATGCAGACAAGCGGGCCGTTTATCCGCGCAAAAGGCTCTGATTTCAAAATCGGTGACAGCATCGATGCGCCGCGCCGCCTGAACGCCAGCGATATCGGGCTTTTGGCCTCTATGAATGTGGCGCAGGTGCCGGTGGCCAGAAAACCGGTTGTCGCGGTGATCTCAACCGGTGATGAGCTGGTTTTGCCCGGTGAAATACCCGCACCAAGCCAAATCATTGCGTCAAATAGCTTTGCGTTGAAGGCCGCGCTGGAAAATCAGGGGGCAAAGGTGCGGCTTTTGCCCCTTGCCCGCGATACCCGCGCCAGCCTGCAACAGGTGTTTGCATTGATAAAAGACGCGGATTTGATTGTTACCATCGGCGGGGCATCGGTTGGCGATTATGATTTGATCGCACCAATGGCTGAGGAACTTGGCCTGAAGCTGGATTTTTACAAAATTGCCATGCGCCCCGGCAAACCGTTGATTGCGGGGAAACGGGGGGCTATCCCGATGCTCGGCCTGCCCGGCAACCCGGTTTCGATGCTGGTTTGTGCGCAGGTTTTTCTGTGTCCGATGATTGACGCCATGCTGGGCCTGCCCGCCAAGGCACGGCGGCAACAAAAATTTGAATTGGCAAACGATCTTCCTGAAAATGGTGCCAGAGAGCATTACATGCGCGCCCGTGTTGATAATGGCAAATGCCGGGTTTTTGACAATCAGGACAGTAGTATGATGTCGGTGTTGGCGCAATCAAATGCGTTGCTGGTGCGGCCAGCATTTGACGGGGCTTTAACGGCGGGCGACAGCGTCAATTGCATTCTTATTTAGAAAATGTTTGACACAAAACAAGAACACATATAGAACGAATGGCAAGTTTACCTAAAATAGAGGTTTGTCATGTTGACCAAAAAACAGCTCGACCTGTTGAAGTTTATTAATAAACGCGTGCAAGCCGATGGCGTTCCCCCGTCTTTTGACGAGATGAAGGAGGCATTGGATTTACGGTCAAAATCCGGCATTCACCGCCTTATTACAGCCCTTGAGGAGCGCGGATTCGTGCGGCGTCTGGCCCATCGTGCCCGCGCCATTGAAATTGTCAAATTACCCGATTCCATGCTGCGCGAACAACCCGGGTTGCGGCCCTCACGCATTCCGGGGTCAAAGGGTGATGCACCCTCAGCTGCCATCGATATT
>CAZSSS010000160.1:0-4743 GCA_964609255.1 uncultured Rhodobacterales bacterium | reverse complement strand
AAGCCCTGCTACCGTGGAATTTTAAGGCTTAGGTGGGAACGGGGCAACGCTTACGAAAAATGCCAAGCACCACTGCCAGCACTTTGGTCTTCTTCATGGTTGCTCGTCCTTAGCCTGCGACTACATCTTGCGTTTGCACACCTAAGCCCGCAATGCCCAGCTCGATCTTGTCGCCGGGCTTCAGGTAAGTCTCAGGGTTTTGCCCCATGCCCACACCCGGAGGGGTGCCGGTTGAAATAACGTCACCGGGTTGCAAGCTCATAAATTGAGACAGATGGCTGATCACTTTGGCCACGTTGAAATGCATGGTTTTGCTGGAACCATCCTGATAACGATGGCCGTTCACCTCAAGATACATCGCCAGATTTTGCGGGTCAACAACCTCGTCGCGGGTTACCAGCCAAGGGCCAATAGGGCCAAATGTGTCACAGGATTTACCCTTGACCCACTGCCCGGAACAGTGAAGTTGAAAGTCGCGCTCTGACAGATCATTAACCACACAATAGCCCGCAACATGATCGAGTGCGTCACTCTCATCCACATATTTTGTGTGCTTGCCAATGATCACACCCAGCTCGACCTCCCAGTCAGATTTGAGCGAATTGCGCGGGATCTCCACGGCATCATTTGGCCCCATAATGGCCGATGTTGCCTTGAAAAAGACCACAGGCTCAGCGGGTAGTTCCATGCCAGCCTCAGCCGCATGATCGGCATAATTCAGCCCGATGCAGATAAATTTCCCCACATTGCCAACACAAGGCCCAAGGCGCGGGTTACCCGACACAACCGGCAGCGCCCCCAGATCGAGACTGCGCAATTTGGTAAGGGTGTCGTCATCAATAGTGCTGCCCGAAATGTCATCCACGACACCGGACAGATTACGCATTACACCGTCATTGTCCAAAATGCCGGGCTTTTCCTGACCTTGCGGCCCAAAACGTAAAAGTTTCATAGTATTTCCTTTATGTTGCCCAGCCGCCATCAATGGCGTGAGTTTGTCCTGTGGTAAAGCTGCTTTCATCACTGGCAAGATAAAGCGCGAGGGCTGCGACTTCGGCTGATTTACCAACACGCCCCATAGGCTGGCGGGCAATGAAATCTTTTAAGGCCTGATCGTAATCACCGGTCTCGCGCAAACGCTCATGCAGTGACGGGCTGTCAACGGTGCCCGGGCAAATGGCATTACAACGAATGCTTTGGGTGACAAAATCGGCGGCGATGGCCTTGGTCATGCCAATCACGGCCGCCTTTGAGGCACAATACGCAAACCGGTTTGGCACACCTTTGATACTGGAGGCCACCGACGACATATTAATGATCGACCCGCCACCTTGCTCCAACATGGCCGGAATCGCACCACGGCACAGGCGATACATGGCTTTGACATTCAGGTTGAATGAAAAATCCCAGCTATCCTCGTCGCATTCCAGAATACTGCCAGCAGCAACAAACCCGGCGCAGTTAAACAGCACGTTCAACGGCCCGGTTTGCACCAGCGCAGCAGCGATCGCATCTGCGTTTGTTACATCCAGCTTTAGCGCTGTAATACCATTGATTGTATCAAGTTCCTGCAACGCGGCGTCATTGATATCGCTGGCAAAAACCTGCGCGCCCTCGGCCGCAAACATCTCTGCTGTGGCGCGGCCAATGCCTTGCCCTGCCGCCGTAATTAGCGCTGTTTTTCCAGCCAGACGGCCTGTTCTTTCAGTCATAGGTTTTCCTTATATCTGCATTAATCCGTATGAAATACTTCTTGCATAGATGCCCAGTGCTCGCCTTCAGCGCGTGTTTCAAGGGGCGCTTGGCAGGGGGTTACGGCCTTTAACCAGCTTGGGTTAATCGGATCAGCGGCCAGGCGGGCCATGTCGGCTGCATAATTTTCACCATGGTATTCAAAGCTGGAAAACAACAGGTTTTCCGGTTCCTGCAGAAAGATTGTATAGTTGCGGATATTTGCCCGGTGGATCGCTGCAAGAACCCTGGGCCACACGGCGGCATGGTGGCGCTTGTATTCCTCAATCATTTCAGGATGTATCCCGATTACGCTACCTACGCGATGCATATTACGATTCCTGTGGCTTCTTCGGTATTTATATATAAAGTTTTTATTTGAATGTAAATCATTCTTGACTTTTATCCCATATTTGCAAAAATAAGGATAACAGGGGTGCCCATGGATAAAGAAAATTCACTTGATGATACGGCCGATCGGTATCGCGCGCCAGCACTGGAAAAGGGGCTGGATATTCTTGAGCTGTTGGCAAATCATTCTGGCGGGCTAAGCAAAGGCGAAGTTGCGCGCGCGTTGGAGCGTTCCCCAAACGAGATTTACCGGATGCTGTCAACGCTGCTACGGCGGGGCTATATCAGCCAGTCCTCCAGCGGGGATCGGTATGGCCTGAGTTTGCGGATGTTTTCGCTTTCGCACAAACACCCGCCGGTCAATCGGTTGATTGAAATCGCGCTGCCCCAGATACGGGCCGTCACCCGGAAGATATGGCAATCCTGCCATCTGGCAATGGAAAATAATGGTGAAATTGTTATTGTCGCTTCGGTTGAATCCCCGGGATATTGGAGCCTCGCGCTGCGAACAGGGTCTGTGATGGGGCTGGGGAATACCGGCTCTGGCCGGGTGATGGCTGCATTTCGACCACGCGATGAAATCAACGACTTGTTACTCCATCACAGCCCGACACTGGGCGAACCCACCATCGATCAAGCGGCCTTTTTCAAACGGCTGGATAGCATTCGTGCGCAGGGTTTTGAGGCGCTGCCATCCGACACAGCTGCCGGTATTACCAACATTGCCTTTCCGATTTTGGACCTGACAGGACGATCGGTAGCCGTGGTTAGTTGCCCGTACTTGGCCCGAATTGATGATCTGGAAATACCGGGCATTCCCGAGGTGCAAAAAGTCATCGGCAACCTTGCCCATACGTTAAGCAACCAATATGGCGGCGCAATGCCCGGCCAAAAGGAAATACTATGAGCACCCTGAACAGGCGCCAAATTGGCCAAACAGAATTGCGCGTGCCCTGCCTTGGATTTGGGGCTGCGGCCTTTGGCTGGATATTCCAACCCGTTGATACCAGCGTGGCCCAAAGCACCCTGACTGCGGCAATGGCGGCGGGGTTGGATTATGTCGATATCGCACCCTACTACGGTTCTGGCCGCTCTGAACGTATCGTTGGTGATATTCTGCGTGGGCAAGATTATATCCTGTCTACCAAGGTTGGCCGGCTTTTGCGCCCGGGTTCTAATGAGGTGCCAGCGGCAAAAGGCCAGTCCGTAAAATTTCCGTTCACCCCCGAATATGACTTTAGTTATGACGGCATAATGCGGTCTTATGAGGACAGTTTACAGCGGCTGGGCGTGAACTTTGCAAATCTTTGCCGCGATGCCCTGAAAATGGGCGACTGGGATGTGTTTTTGCTAGCCGGGCGCTATACGTTGCTGGAGCAGGCACCCCTGGATGATCTGCTGCCGGAATGCGCGGCGGCTCGCACGTCTATTGTCCTTGGCGGACCGTTTAATTCAGGCATTCTGGTGGGGGGCGACACCTGGAATTATGGCGCGGCGCCGCAGAATGTCATTGAACGTGTAACCGCGCTAAAACAGGTCTGTGCGCAATTTGATGTGCCATTACCCGCAGCAGCGTTGCAGTTTCCATTGGCCCATCCCGTGGTGGCCTCGGTGATCCCGGGGTTGCGCTCGCTGGATGAACTGAGCGCAACGCTGGAATGGGTGCAAACCGAAATTCCAGCCGATTTCTGGGCGGCGCTAAAGCAACGCGGATTGCTGCCCGCGGATGCGCCTGTGCCCGATACCACACCCTATATTGCAGGCCCCCAATGAAGCCCTCTATGAGAATCGATGCGCATCAGCATTTCTGGGATCTAAGCCGTGGAGATTATGGCTGGCTAACACCGCAGCTTGGAGGGATTTACCGTAATTTTTTACCCGCAGATTTGCAGCCCTTGCTAAAAACTGCCGGCATCGATGGCACGATTTTGGTGCAAGCCGCAGACACGGAGGCCGAAACGGAATTCATGCTGTCCCTTGCGGATAAAACTGACTGGATTATGGGTGTTGTCGGCTGGGTCGATATGGCAGCCAAAGCCACGCCCGACAGCATTGCCCGTTTTGCCCGCAACCCCAAATTTCGCGGCATTCGCCCGATGTTACAGGGCATGGATGATGACCACTGGATCTTGCGCCCAGAGCTGGCCCCGGCCGTGCGGGCGCTGGTGGAAAACGGGCTGGCGTTTGATGCATTGGTGACCCCGCGCCATTTGGCCTCGCTGCTGGAATTTCTGCAACGGCACCCGGATTTGCGCGTAGTGCTTGACCATTGCGCCAAACCGGCCATTCGCGATGGCAGCTTTCAGCCATGGGCCGACCAGATCAGTGAAATCGCTGAAAAAACCTCGGCTTTTTGCAAGGTTTCCGGCCTGTTCAGCGAAAAATCATCCGACCAAAACCCCCAAGAGATCATCAAATATGCCCGTCATGTACTGGCATGCTTTGGTCCTGAGCGGGTGATGTTTGGCAGTGACTGGCCGGTGCTGACCCTCGCAGGAAGCTATGACGACTGGACGGATATAGCGACAGAAATCTGCGCCGATCTGAACCCAGAGCAGCAAGAACAGGTGTTTGGCGGCACGGCGGCACGGTTTTATCTGGGCTAACCTTTTTCGCACCGGTAAGCATGCCAGCACATAATTGACCCCAACGATGGCCTGG
>CAZSSS010000159.1:0-4761 GCA_964609255.1 uncultured Rhodobacterales bacterium | reverse complement strand
ACGAAATCGAATACGTCGACATCCGCTTTACCGATCCGCGCGGTCGTTTGCAGCATGTGACGGTCATCAATGACGAGGTAACCGCCGATTTCCTTGAAGAAGGATTTATGTTTGACGGGTCAAGCATCGCCGGCTGGAAATCCATTGACCAGTCCGACATGAAACTGATTGCCGATTGCACATCAGCCTATATTGACCCGTTTTATGCGGAAAAAACCCTGTGCCTGCATTGTTCGGTTGTTGAGCCGGACACCGGCGAGCCTTATTCGCGTGACCCGCGCAGCACCGCCGAAAAAGCCGAGGCCTATCTGAAATCTACGGGCATTGGCGACACAGCCTATTTTGGCCCCGAAGCCGAATTTTTCCTGTTTGACGATGTGCGGTTTAGCAATTCCATGAACAAAGTCAGCTTTGAGGTCGATGCGGCTGATGCCAGCTGGAACACCGACACCGAATATGAAATGGGCAATATGGGCCATCGCCCCGGCGTCAAAGGCGGCTATTTCCCGGTGAATCCCACTGATTCCAGCCATGATATTCGTGGCGAAATGCTGTCGACCATGAAACGCATGGGGATGAAAGTTGACAAACACCACCACGAAGTGGCGTCTTGCCAACATGAACTAGGCCTTGTGTTTGGCACGCTTGTCAAACAGGCTGATGAGCTGCAAAAATACAAATACATCATTCATAACGTGGCGCACGCTTATGGCAAAACCGCTACGTTTATGCCAAAGCCGATTGCGGGTGATAACGGCACCGGAATGCATGTGAATATGTCGATCTGGAAAGACGGCAAGCCGCTGTTTGCAGGCGATAAATACGCTGATCTCAGCCAAGAGGCCGTCTTTTTCATTGGCGGCATTCTGAAACACGCCAAAGCGCTGAACGCCTTTACCAATCCGGCGACCAACAGCTATAAACGCTTAATTCCGGGGTTCGAAGCGCCGGTTTTGCGGGCTTATTCGGCCAGCAACAGGTCGGGCTGTGTGCGTATTCCATGGGCTGAATCCCCCAACGCAAAACGCGTTGAGGCACGGTTCCCGGACCCTGCCGCCAACCCCTATCTTTGTTTTGCAGCCCTGCTGATGGCGGGCCTTGACGGCATCAAAAACAAAATCGACCCCGGTGAAGCGCAAGACAAAGACTTGTATGACCTGCCCCCCGAAGAACTGGCCGATATCCCCACCGTTTGCGCCAGCCTGCGCGAGGCGCTGGACGAATTGCAAACCGACATGGATTTCTTGTTGGCTGGCGATGTGTTCACCCGTGAGCAAATTGAGGGTTATTGCGAGCTGAAATGGGAAGAAGTGTATAACATGGAACACACCCCGCACCCTGTTGAATACGGCATGTATTACAGCTGCTAGGTGGCGGGCTGAAGCCCAGCCTATGGGGCCGGGGGTCGTCGGTGCGTGGGAAACCACGCACCCTACATTAGGGCCTCCCGTTTGGGGGGCCTTTTTTTGTTATACAATTGCTTTTGACGCCGGATTTTGATAGCTTGGGGATGTAAACAACATGGAGATAGCGTGCGAAATATCCTTTTCTTTGCCATTATTTTCATTGCGCTCACTGCGCGCTCCATTTCTGCACAAGCCAGCGACCCCGGATATATCGCCCATCAGGATGGCGATTATCAAACCGCCATGCGCGAATGGCGAATGCTCGCCGAGCAAGGAAATATAAGCGCGCAATTTAACGTAGCATCCTTATATCTCAGAGGTGAAGGCGTGCCAAAAGATGGGTCAGAAGCCATACGCTGGTTTCGCATGGCCGCAAATCAGGGGGATGCGCAAGCTCAATACAATTTGGAGCTGATATATCACCTTGAGGATGGCGTGCCACAAGACCTCAGTCAGGCATTCATCTGGTATAGTATGGCACAAATCAACGGCATTGATCATGCGCAAAGAAACCATACATTAGTGCAAGAATTAATGGATGAAACCCAGGTTTCAATTGCGATGCAAAAGGCTGTGGATTGCTTACACAGCGATTATCAGAATTGTGAGTAGCACCCAGCTTTATCCGGCAGGACATGGCCATCGCTGCACCTGTTAAGTTTGGGTCAATCCATCTTGATCTGGTGAACAGCTAACCCGGTTATGAGCCAGATTACGCAGAGGCGGAAATGGACAAATGGGGCTGTTGATATATCATGGGGGGATCAGGGGCCGCCCGAAATGAATGAGGGCACCCGTGAAGGCACCCCTAAAAACTAATAACTCTGTATCACCTGATTATATGGCTTCAAAATCTTCAGGTCAGAATACTTGGCCTGCGGGTTTTGTATTGTTTTCCAAAACCTTATTACAACCATTGTAATCACTAAAATGTTATCTATATGAACGATACTAATTTAATATTCGGAAGGCTTCGAAAGCACAAATGGAACACACCAAAAAAACTTTGTTATCTGCTGGCTTTTTTGTTTATATTTATTGGCGCCCTCGCGTTTGATGGTAATCTGGAACACACCTATGGCGGCGGGCATATGTTTAACGATATTGCCATTTATTTTTCCGAAAAGTTCAGTCCAAAAATAGCGGGCGCAGGGTTTATTGCTATTGGAATCTCCACTTGGGCATTTGGTTTCTTTGTTGCAAAAAGATAAGGGAAAATCATGAACAACATTCGATACTCGCCTTTTGGCTGGGGCCTGCTCGCACTATTATTGGTGATATTCGGTTATTACGGCTATCAGCCTGATTTTGAGGCAACCCCGCTTTACAGCGATCAAGGCAAAGGTCAGGCCATTACCGCTGTTATCACCATGATGCGCGACAATATCGGGCGTTATGCCACTGGTGGCGTGCTGGGTTTTGCCGGGGTTCTGAGCGGCATTTATGCCCTGCGCAAACTATCTGTTAAAAACTGACATCGCGGCCCCGCTCAGCAGCGCAGCCCAATCAGGGCCGCGATGCTGGGCAACTTTTGCTTGTTAAAACCTAATAGGTTTTGGTCACGCGTAGATACGGTTTTAGCACTTTCAGATCAGGATATTTGGCCTGCGCATCCTCGGTGCTAACCGACAGAGGAATAATAACCTCGTCACCCGGACGCCAGTTCGCGGGCAAGGCCACGGTTTTTTCGTCCGCAATTTGCAACGCATCAATCACCCGCAGGATTTCGTCAAAATTCCGGCCTACATTCATCGGATAGGTCATGGTCAGACGGATTTTATTGCTGGGATCAATGATAAACACCGAGCGCACGGTGGCGGTTTGGGATGCCTCGGGGTGGATCATATCGTAAAGTTTGGCAACTGCCAGATCACCATCCGCAACAATCGGAAACTGAAGGTCAACGCCTTGGGTTTCATTCACGTCTGCCACCCATTTGTTATGCTCATCAACGCCATCGGTCGACAGGCCCAACGGTTTTACGTTGCGCGCGGCAAAATCAGCCGCATGTTTGGATGTCATCCCCATTTCGGTGGTACAAATCGGGGTGAAATCTGCCGGATGGCTAAAGAAAAATACCCATGAATCGCCGCTCCAGTTATGCAAATTAATGTCGCCTTTGGTGGTGGCAACAGTGAAATTCGGGGCTGTATCGCCTAGTCGTATTGTCATGTTCGTTTCCTTTGGTGAACAGGGAAATTTATAATGTTGAACGTTATATAAGGCGCGGCACTCTTTTCAACAGTGGGCAAGATTGACGCATACAGATAAAGCCCGTTATCTCACGATTGCGTAACCTTATGATAATATAGGTTGAGAAAATACACCTGCTCCCTAGATTGAACCTAAACAAAAAGGAATTCGATATGCCCAGTGAAAAACTAACCTTTTCCGGCCACTCGGGTGATGAACTGGCAGCCCGGTTTGATACCCCAAACGGGCCAATACTTGCCACAGCGATATTCGCGCATTGTTTTACATGTTCAAAGGATATTTTGGCCGCTAAACGCATTTCGCAACGCTTGGCATCTGCTGGCATTGCCGTTTTGCGGTTTGATTTCACGGGGCCTGGCCATTAGGGGGGCGAGTTTTCAAACACCCATTTTTCGTCAAACGTGGCGGATTTGCATTTTGCTGCGGATCATCTGGCGGCTATTGGCCATCCGGTTGATATGCTTATCGGGCATTCGCTGGGGGGCGCGGCTGTGTTGAAGGTAGCGCCAGAGCTGGACAGCGTCAAAGCGGTGGTGACCCTTGGCGCGCCCTCAGATGCGGCACATGTCGCTGATAATTTCAGCAACCATCTGGATGAGATCAAAGCCAATGGATCAGCCAAAGTCAGCCTTGGAGGGCGGGCATTTACCATAAAGCAGGAATTTGTCGATGATATTTCCTCGGCAAAATTATTGCCTGCGATTAAAACGATGCACAAAGCATTGTTGGTGCTGCATGCGCCGCTTGACCAAACGGTATCGATTGACAGCGCGGCTGAGATTTTCATCGCCGCCAAACATCCCAAAAGCTTTGTGACGCTGGATAATGCTGATCATCTGATCACGCGGGCCGAAGACGCCGAATATGCAGCGGATGTGATTGCAACATGGG
This sequence comes from uncultured Rhodobacterales bacterium, assembly GCA_964609255.1. Taxonomy (GTDB): domain Bacteria; phylum Pseudomonadota; class Alphaproteobacteria; order Rhodobacterales; family Rhodobacteraceae; genus UBA3077. The sequence continues at coordinate 250 of CAZSSS010000159.1, read as the reverse complement.
CCGCACGTTATCTAAACCTGCCAAAACCCGCCGCACCAATTGGCGCCCCCGAAGGCATTGTGCGGGTTGATGAAGTTGATCCAAGCGGTTTTCGTCAAGACATAGCCGCCGGTCCGAGAAACCATATTATTGCTGATGAACCCGTGGCTTATGGCGGAACCGATATGGGGTTAACGCCCTATCAACTGGTGTCAGCCGGCCTTGGAGCCTGCACCAGCATGACAATCCGCATGTATGCGCGGCGCAAGAA
>CAZSSS010000158.1:0-4845 GCA_964609255.1 uncultured Rhodobacterales bacterium | reverse complement strand
CGTGGAATTCGGGCTGGTCGGTAAAACCATGCATCAGGTTGATGAATGCGTGCCCGTGGCGCAAATCACCCAGCTTAAACAAATATACACTCGGATTTTGCAAGATTATTTTGCATGAGACGCCCCCGGCTGGTCATTATGTTAAAAGAACCCGTTGCCGGACGGGTAAAAACCCGCCTTGGCCGCGATCTTGGCATGACAACCGCCGCATGGTGGTTTCGCCATCAAAGCAATGATTTGATCAGACGCATGGCGCGCGACCCGCGTTGGGAAACGATTTTGGCGGTTGCCCCGGACAGGGCGGTTATGTCTCGGTTCTGGCCGGTATATATCCGCAAAATGGCACAAAGATCGGGCAATTTGGGCCAAAGAATGCAGCATATTCTAATGAAGGCGGGCAGCGGGCCGGTGATCATTATTGGTGCTGATATTCCACGAATTACCACGGGCCAAATCGCAAATGCATTTGCAAAATTGATGTCAAACGACATGGTTTTTGGCCCCGCCCCCGACGGAGGTTTCTGGCTGGTGGGGGCTGCAAAACGCAGCAAACCATTGCCAAAAACCTTGTTCAACGCTGTGCGCTGGTCCAGCAAACACGCCTTGAGCGACACGTTAAAATCAACCGGCGCAGCGCGGGTCGCGATGATAAACATGTTGCAAGACGTTGATACAATCAACGACCTGCGACATCAATGATATTTGCATTTTCCGGCTGTCGCGGCTATTGCATCCCCAACCCAAACCGGAGCAAAATATGATCGGTCGATTGAACCATGTGGCCATTGCAGTGCCGGACCTTGACGCCGCAATCGCCACTTATCGTGATATGCTGGGCGCAGATGTTGGTGCCGCGCAAGATGAGCCCGATCACGGGGTCACTGCGGTGTTCATCACTCTGCCCAACACAAAAATAGAACTGCTTTACCCGTTGGGCGACAACAGCCCGATCACCAGTTTTCTGGCCAAAAATCCAGCGGGGGGCGTTCATCACCTCTGTTACGAAGTGGAAAACATCCACGCCGCACGCGACCAGCTGGTGGCAGCCGGTGCTCGGGTTCTGGGTGACATAAAAATTGGTGCCCATGGCAAACCTGTGCTATTCTTGCACCCCAAAGATTTCATCGGAACCCTGACGGAGCTAGAACAGATATGACAATTACCGCTGCGCTTGTGTTATTTGCCGTGATCTGGTTCATGCTGCTTTTTATCGTGCTCCCGCTGGGCCAAAAATCCCAGTCCGAGGACGGAGAGCGCGTGCCCGGCACCCCCGCATCAGCCCCCGTTAACCCGATGATTGGCAAGAAAATGAAATGGGTGACCATTATTACCATTATATTATGGGTGCCGCTTGTGTGGTTTATTATGTCAGGAATTTTGACAATAAAAGACATCGATATTTGGGGTCGAATGTAGGTTTACGCCGGGGCCAGTCGGTGAAACATATGGGTGAATGTTGCAACGCCCAGCAAAGGCACAAGAATATTTACAATCGGAATTGACAGCGGAATCGCCATTAGAATTCCCGCAATCCAGATGGCGCCGCCATGTTGTTTACGCAGGCGCGTCGCGGCTTTTCCGCCCAGCCGCCGCATGGCAACCAGCTGAAAATATTCACGGCCCAGCAAATATCCGTTGACGATATAGAAAATAAAGGGGGCCAGCGGCGGGATCATAAAATAGATGATTATCGCCAAAATATTGGCAAAAATCATCACAAAAAACAGCCGGATCGCGTCGCTGATGATCTCGCTTATTCGCAGCCGGGGAACCTTTGGCAAATGCGGATAATGTTTCATTTCAACGGCTTCGGCGATATCATCAAGGAAAAGCCCGACCACCAAAAAGGCGATGGGAAACATCAGGAAAATCGTTGCAAATATCGCAAAACCGATGGCAACTTCGGTAAGCCATGCTTCAGGGTGAAAGGTTCCGGCAAAGGGAATTGTCAGGGTTTCGGGCAGAATGATGCCCAATATCCAGTAAAATGGAAACACGCTCAGAAACAAGGCCGCGCCGGTTATGAACAGAGCCTTAAAAACCGTTTTGGCAAATTTCGGGTCTCGAAACTGGGCAACGGCTTTGCCAAAATCAGTCAACATCACGTGGTTACCCAGCTTATCTTGGCGTTCATATCGGGGCGCGGACGATCCGGTGGGATGCTTTTTGCGGTGCCAATATGAATAAATCCGGCCACATATTCGTGAGGGGCCAACCCCAGCCCGTTTTGTAAAAATTCTGCATCCGAGGCCATTGGTCCAGTCAACCAATTAGCCCCCCAGCCACTGGCCAACGCGGCATTCAGCAATGCCAAACACACAGCCCCCGCCGAAAGTAATTGTTCCAATTCAGGCACGTCGGGGTGCTGAACAGGCGCTGCAATCACCGCGACAGCCAAATCGGCATTGGCAAATTGCTGGCGGAATTTTTCAACCTTTTCAGCGGGTTTGCCAGCCTGTGTGGTGGTTTTGAGCGCCAATTTAGCCAGCCGTGGCATCGCGCCTTTTTCCAACACAATAAACCGCCATGGCTCCAGCTTTTTGTGGTCCGGCGTGCGGGCCGCCATTTGCAAAAGCTGTTCGATTTCAGCGCGTAAAGGCACCGGAGCCGTCAGAATTTTGGCAGGCCGCGACCGTCTTGTGCGCAAAAATTCCAGAACTTCAGGGTTTTTCTCAGCCATGTCAGGCTCCAATCCGGTCAAATATATTTTGGCGCACCTTGCGCGTCTCGGCCCGCCAATCTGCGGTCTTGGACACAAATAAAGTCGCCTGACTTTCAACAATGGCCCCCGGTAAAACCTTCAGGTGATTGGCCGCCAACGTGCTGCCCGATGAGGTAATATCAGCCACCGCCTCAGCCGTCAGATTTTTGATGGTGCCCTCGGTCGCGCCTTGGCTGTCCACCAGTTGGTAATCGGCCACGCCGTTTTTCCGCAGATATTCGCGCACAAGGTTATGATATTTGGTGGCAATGCGCAGCCGCATACCGTGGCGGGCACGAAACGCCGCGCAAACCGCTGCCAAATCATCCAGATTCTCCACATCAACCCATATTTTCGGCACCGCCAAAATCAGATCCGCATGGCCAAACCCCATCCGCACAATTTCCGTGACTGATCGTTCCCATGCGGGTAATTTTTCCTGCACCAGATCAATGCCCGTCACCCCCATATGAATGCGCCCCGCTGCCAATTCACGCGGGATTTCACCAGCGGACAGTAACACCAGTTCCACGTTTTCAACGCCGCGCACCTGCCCCGCATATTCGCGCCCTGATCCCGCGCGTTCCAGCGTGATACCACGTGCGCCGAACCATTCAATCGTTTGGTCTTGCAGCCGCCCCTTGGAGGGCACCGCCAGTTTCAGCGCGTTCATGACGCCCCCTTTACGGCCAGCAAAACCTCAGGGCGGATGATGCCGCCCACGGCCGGAATGCCAACTCCCTGCCCCAACACCCGCGTCAGCGCATCATAACGCCCGCCTTGGGCGATTTGTGGAAAATTCGGATGGTCCGGCGCGTGAAACCCAAACACAAACCCGTCGTAATATTCCAATGAGGTGCGCCCAAAACTGGCGTCAAAAGGCAACTCAAAACCAGCAATACCGTGGCTTTCCAACGCCGCTGCGCGGGCCTCTAGCGCTTTGGTATTGGCCCCTAGTTTTTGCAACGCCATGAGGGCCGCATCGGTGCGCCCGCTAACCATCAAAATCTGTTCCAACCGCTGAACCTGTTCTTTGGCAATGGGGGCGGCTTGGGATTCCGCCAGCAATATTTCAACGCGTTCAGTGATTTCGGTGGTGCTGCGCAGCCCTATTTCGGGGCCGTTTTGGCCAAGAACCGCGGCTAACGCACCCGATTTTGCGGCATCTAACAATGTCTGCCGCTGTGCAGAAACCTCCGCGCCCTCGGAATAACGCTGCAATAATCGCGCAAACCGCATGGGCCGCCAAACATGGTGGCGCAGCGCAGATTTGCGCCGCTCATTGGTATCAAGCCCGTCGATCGCCGCCAGTATAATGCCGATATCGCCGGTCATCGGCTGCACAGGCACCCCCTCCAAAACGCCATGAATTCGGGCAAAAACCTCAGCATCGGCCGCTGCTACATCTGCACCGTCAAACACCTCATAACCAACCTGCAAATATTCGCTGGGCCGGTCCGAGCCCGGTTCTTGCTTGCGCCAAACCTGCCCCGCATAGCAATATCGCGCCGGTTCATTGCCCACCGCCATGTGCATTTGCACCACCGGCACCGTGAAATCCGGCCGCAGCATTTGCTCACCCAAAACCGGATCATGAGTGGTATAAGCCCGCGCGCGCAGGTCCTCGCCGTAAAGGTCAATCAGCACATCCGCAGGCAAAAGCGCAGCGGGTTCAACCAAAGCCGCCCCCTCAAAACCCCCGAGAATACGCGAAACCTCGGCATGAACAGCCGCTAACCCCGCGCCAATACGCCCATCGCAAAGATAAGCCCGCGCGCTTACTTCATTAGGCGCTGATTGCATTTTTTGCTCCATTATAACTTGGCTATGTCTTGCCCAAAGCAGCCCCTGCAATCAAGCAGATAATATATCAGCAACAAAATCATCGCGCCCGCCACCTTGGATCACAAAACAAGCCTTGTTGTTATTCCGGTCAGGCCCTGAACATCTGCTTTGGCGCGCTCAAATTCCAGCCCAGACCAGCCCGCCATATGCCGCCACGCCAAAGCACATGGTCAAAATCACATGATTGCTTACATATGCAACGCCACACGCAACTGTTGCTGCAAACCATGTTCCAATGGGTTGCCCCGCCAGAGACGAGGCTACCAGTGACACAATGATAAGCCCCGGCAGTTCATCAA
>CAZSSS010000157.1:0-4852 GCA_964609255.1 uncultured Rhodobacterales bacterium | reverse complement strand
CAAACCGGATGAATGATGCAATAATGGAAATCTGGATCCCGATCACCATCGCAGCAGCGTTTTTGCAAAACTTGCGATCGATGTTGCAAAAACACCTTAAGGGGCGGTTGTCGACCATGGGGGCGACGTTCTCTAGGTTTATTTTTGCGGTGCCGGTGGCGATTTGTGTGTTGATGCTGTTGAAATTCGGGTTTGGATACCGCATCCCGCAGCCCAATACAGGTTTTATCGGTTTTGGCGTTGTTGCGGCATTTGCCCAGATCGGGGCAACATTTCTTTTGGTTTATCTGTTTGGGTTACGCAACTTTGCGGTGGGCACAACATTTTCAAAAACCGCAGCGATTCAGGCCGCAATTATCGGGTTTATTGTTTTGCAAGACAGGATACATGTCTTGGCCATCGCCGCGATAATTTTATCGCTGATCGGTGTTGTGGTGATTTCGGCACCAAAAACAACAGGTATTTTCAACCGCGCTGCGCTTATCGGGTTGGCGTGCGGTGCCTTGTTTGGCGTGTCAGCGGTGTTTTACCGCGCCGCGTCGCTGTCGCTGCCATCGGGTGATTTTTTGATCCGGGGGGCAACCTTGCTGGCATTTACCACGGCTTTTCAAACCATGGTGATGCTTGTATTTTTGTATGTGACCGAAAAAGGTCAAATCGCAAAAGTTCTGAAAAGCTGGCGAATTTCGGCGCTGACGGGGTTGGTCGGGGCGCTGGCCTCGCTTGGGTGGTTCACCGCGATGACGTTGCAAAATGCTGCATATGTCAAAGCATTGGCGCAGGTAGAGCTGCTGTTCACCCTTACCGCATCATGGTTGATTTTCAAAGAAACCATGTCAAAACGCGAAGCATTTGGCATTGTGCTGGTGGTTTTAGGTATTTTGTTGTTGCTGCTGTCGCGCTAAATATCCCACCCGCCATCCCGCGCCATTGCCACTATTTTTGCGGGGGCATCATCGCGCCCTGCATTGATGCAATTCAGCTGCAAATGCCAATAGATATATTTTTCATAAGCCGGGCGCTCAGACAGGGTTTTTGCAAAAGCATCAGCTGCGATTTGGGTGTTATCTACGGTTTGGCAAATATGTGAAAAACTTGATTTGGCAAATAATATGGTTGGTTTTTGATGCAAAAGCGCCTCAAAACCAACGGCGGAATTTTGGGTGACGACATAGGCACACTGACTAAGAAGGCTTTGGGTGTCCGCTTCGGTTAACTCAATGCGCGGGTTGTCCAACAGGCTGTTGATAAAGGTTTTTTCGGCGGTTGAGTAATTTTCACGTGGGTGAAGTTTTAGTAATATCTGGCGGGTTTTATCATGCGACAATGTGATGTCGATCATATTTCTAACGTCAAAATATTGCCAGTCGCGCCGGAACAACAACCGGCCCTGTAGCGGCATAAATATAAAATCGGATTGCTCAATTGGTGGCGGAACGCCCTTCAGGTTGCGCACACAGATTTTGTTATAAAAATCTTGGGCGCTTAGCCCGTTAATGGCGGCGGGGTCAAATTTCAGCCCGGAAATCCGGGGTTGCCGACGGGTCCCGGCTTTTTCCAGCGACCAGAACGGGAAAAAATGTGCCAGCCGCACGTTAAGTGAATGCTTGCCAACCGCGCCGTCGATATTATGAATATGTAAGGAATTTGCTGAGCGGATCGAAAAAATATCCAAACGGTTTTGACGGCGCGTGTGGGTGGAATACCCGCGATCCTCAAAGGTTTTGCGCAGGATTTTGAAAAAGTTATGCTGGCCCGCATCAACCGATTTCTTAAGCTTTGCGGGAAGATGTAGAATAATTTTTTTTGACATTTCAACACTTTTTGCAGACCGGTTGCTTGTATTTTGCATAAGTTTGGTGCGTTGTGAAGGTAACAGTGAAATTGCAAAAGGGAACGCGCGATGTCAGGGCCAAAAATACGGGCGGCGGTTTGTGATTTGAACGGCGTGTGGCGCGGTAAGCTGATGCCCTTTGATCAGCTTGAAAAAGTTCAACAGGGTAAAATGCGCATGCCGTTTTCGACGCCGACCGTTGATATTTGGGGGCATGACATTATCGGCAGCAATCTGGTTTATAAGACGGGCGATGCTGATGGTGTTTGCGCCTGCACCGGTCGGGGGCCGCTTGGTGAAAACTGGCTGGCCAACGGGTCGGTTTTTATGCCTGTCTGGATGACAAAAGACAGCGGCGCGGCCTCTATGGTTGATCCGCGTCGTATTTTGGCACATGTCACCCGCCAGTTGAGCGCGCTGGGTTTACGTCCGGTTATGGCGCTTGAACTGGAATTTTATCTTGTGGATGCCAGCAACGGCCAGCCAGTTGCGCCCAAATCCCCGGTGACGGGCAAAGCAATGGAAGGCGATTCCATTCTTTCGCTGCAAGATCTGGATGATTTTGACAGCTTTTTTGCTGATGTTTATCGGGCCTGCGCTGATTATGGCATCCCTGCGGACGCGGCGATTTCTGAAGGTGGTGCCGGGCAGTTCGAAATTAACCTGCTACACATCGATGATGTTTTGCGCGCGGCAGATAACGCGGTATTTTTCAAGAGGATCATCAAAGGTGTTGCGCGAAAGCACGGGTTTTCGGCAAGTTTTATGGCAAAACCATACCTGAAACAGGCAGGCAGCGGCCTGCATGTGCATTTCAGCATTCTTGACAATGACGGCTGTAATATTTTTGATGACGGGGGTAAATCGGGCAGTGAAACGCTGGGCCATGTGGTTGCCGGGCTGATGGATGTTATGGCTGAAACGACGCTGATATTTGCGCCGCACCTGAATTCATACCGCCGCCTTAAACCCGGCAGCCATGCGCCAGCCGGTATCGGGTGGGGGTATGAAAATCGCACGGCTGCACTGCGTATTCCGGGGGGGGCGCCGGCGGCGCGGCGCATCGAGCACCGCTTGTCCGGGGCTGACGCCAACCCCTATTTGCTGCTAGCGGCGGTTTTGACGGGTGTGTTGCACGGGCTAAAACACCGCAAAGCCCCGCCAGAGCCCATTAATGGCAACGCCCATGCGGCGGGTTTGCAACATTTGCCTGCAACGTGGTCCAGCGCGCTCAGGCTGTTTGAAGCCAGTTCAATTATTCCAGAATTTATGTCGCCGCTTTTTCACCGGATGTTCGCAGATATTAAGCGCCAGGAAATGCAGGTTTTCGCTGGAAGGATGAGCGATTTCGAAGTGGCCACCTATCTTGAAACCATTTGACCTGCTTTTTTGCTTGCTTTCAGCAGGGATTCAGGCCCCACTAATCGGGGAAACCTCAACGGGAGAAAAAAATGAAAATCGCTATTTCAGGTTCAATTGTGGTGATGCTGCTTGGCACAGCGGCATTGGCGCAAGACAACGTCGTGCATGTCTATAACTGGTCGGATTATATCGCTGAGGACACGCTGGAGAAATTCACCCAAGCCACCGGCATTGAGGTGACTTATGATGTGTTTGATTCCAACGAGGTGTTGGAGGCCAAGATGTTGGCGGGATCGTCCGGGTATGATGTGGTTGTGCCGACATCCGATTTCTTGCAACGCCAGATTGGGGCGGGGGTTTATCAACCGCTTGACCGCTCGCTTTTGCCAAATCTGGCCAATATGGACGCGGATTTAATGGCCGGTGCGGCGTCTTATGATGCGGAAAATGAACATGCGGTTATTTATATGTGGGGCACCACCGGCATTGGCTATAATGCTGGCATGATCGCTGAGCGGCTGGGCGAGGAATTTGAGGTTAACAGCTGGTCACTGGTGTTTGATCCTGAAATTGCGGCCAAGGTTGCGGATTGTGGAATATCCTTTCTGGATGCACCAACTGAGCTGTTGCCCGCCGCGATGAATTACCTCGGGCTTGACCCGCGATCGACCGAAAAGGCTGACCTTGAGGCGGGCGCGGCCTTGCTGGAAACGGCGCGGCCCTTTATCCGGTATTTCCATTCCTCGCAATATATCAATGACTTGGCCAATGGCGATACCTGCGTGGCTGTTGGTTGGTCGGGTGATATTTTTCAGGCGCAAGCCCGCGCTGGTGAGGCGGAAAACGGTGTTGAAATCGGGTATGTGATTCCCGATGAGGGGGCGTTGCAATGGTTTGACATGATGGCGATTCCGGTGGATGCGCCAAATGCGGCCAATGCGCATGCGTTTATCAATTTCATCATGGATGCGCAGATCACCGCGGATATCACCAATTATGTTTGGTATGCCAATGGCAATGCCGCCTCTATGCCCTTGGTGGACCCGGAAATTACCGGCGATCCGGGTATTTTCCCGACCGAGGCCGCGAGTGCGGGCCTTTGGGGGGCGCAGGTTTATGATGCGCGCACCAGCCGCACGGTTACGCGTCTGTGGACCAAGATCAAAACGGGCCAATAAATGGTTTGGGGCGCAGGTTTGTGCCCCCGCCAAAAGCGAGGTTTTTTATGAACAACCCTGATTTGGCCGCTGAAAGAAAACCGTGGCGTGCGCAGACCGAAGCTCCGTTTGTGCGGATCAAGAATATCACCAAAACCTTTGGCAGTCTTGCGGCTGTTGATGATGTCTCGCTGGATGTTTACAAAGGAGAGCTGTTTTGCCTGCTGGGCGGGTCGGGCTGTGGAAAGTCAACTTTGCTGCGGATGTTGGCAGGGTTTGAAGCCCCGACATCGGGTGTTATTGAAATAGACGGGCAGGATATGGCGGGCATATCCGCCAACCAGCGCCCGACCAATATGATGTTTCAGTCTTATGCGCTTTTCCCGCATATGTCGGTTGAAAAAAACGTAATTTATGGTTTGTTGCGCGAAGGTGTTGCCACGTCTGAGGCGCGGGACCGCGTGGCGGATATGCTGCGTCTGGTTAAGCTTGACGGGTT
>CAZSSS010000156.1:0-4919 GCA_964609255.1 uncultured Rhodobacterales bacterium | reverse complement strand
CAGCCAGATAAAGTTCCATTACTCTGAAAACCGGCTGTGGATTTTCGTTGTCCGACTTAGGCATCCCGCCACAGATAAGACAGGTTATTTGCGTCAAACAGGTGCATTTTTGCAGGTTCTGCCATCAGACGAATGTTTTGCCCGTTTTCAAAGGCATGGTTCCCGGATAGTTTTGCGATAACCGACACTGCGTCAAGGGGTGCTTCAAGATGGATCAGGGTGACCTCGCCCAAAGCCTCGACAAAGCGGATTTTCCCTTCAAACAGGTAATCATCGCCGGTGGTCAGCTTGAAATCCTCAGGGCGCACCCCCAGTTTGGCGGATTGTCCCTGATCTGCCACATCGGATTTAATCGCCAGATTTGCTATGTTATTATTGTTGAGCGTGATACGGGTTTGCGCGCCGGTCTTGCTGATCTTTCCAGAAAATAAATTCATGGCAGGGGAGCCGATAAACTGTGCGACAAATGTATTTTTCGGGCGGTTATACAGCTCCAGCGGGCTGCCAACCTGGGAAATTCCGGCATCGGCCAAAACCACGATCCGGTCGGCCAGTGTCATTGCCTCAACTTGATCGTGGGTCACATAGATCATGGTGCTTTCGGGCATTTGTTCTTTGAGATGTGCAATTTCGATACGTGTGGCGACGCGTAAAGCGGCATCAAGGTTGGAAAGGGGTTCATCAAACAGAAAAATCTTGGGGTCACGCACAATCGCGCGGCCAATTGCCACCCGTTGACGTTGCCCACCCGACAGCGCCTTGGGTGGACGATCCAGATATTCTGTCAGTTGTAAGATTTTTGCGGCGTTTTCCACGGCGGCCGTTATTTCGGCCTTGGATTTTTTCGCAATTTTCATCGCAAAAGCCATGTTATCGCGCACGCTCATATGCGGATAAAGCGCGTAGGATTGAAACACCATCGCGATGCCGCGTTGTGCAGGGGGCACATCGTTCATGCGCACGCCGTCAATTTCCAGATCACCACCGCTGATCTTTTCCAAACCGGCAATCATGCGCAGCAACGTGGATTTCCCGCACCCCGAAGGCCCAACAAAAACGATCAATTCACCCTTGGTTATATCGAGATTAATCTCGCGCAATACCTCAATTGGTCCATAGGATTTGCTTATGTTTTCAAGATGTAGATCTGCCATTTATCCCTCTAGGTTTGCCATGCAAAAAATGCTTGTCCGACCGGAAGGTGCAAGTTCGCCCCTTCAAGCCGTGCGGTGAATTCCAGCCCATCAAGCGCATGCCATTCCCCTTTGGGCAGGGTTAAATCAAGGGCCTCTGCACCAAGATTAAACGCACAAAACAAGGTTTCGTCAGTATATGTGCGCAAAAACGTCAGGGCCTCGGTATTGTCGTTAATCAAGGTTAATTTCCCTTTGCGCAGGGCTTTGTGATATTTGCGAAATTTGATCATACGGCGATAATGGGCCAGCAGGGAAATCGCGCTATTTTCCTGTGTTGAAACCGCCTTTGTCAGATGCTCCGGGGCAATGGGTAGCCAAGGTTCGGTGCTGCTAAACCCGCCGTTTGGTGTATCTGAGGTCCAGACCATCGGGGTGCGGCAACCATCGCGCCCCTTAAATTCCGGCCAAAACCGAATGCCGTATGGATCTTGTAAATCGTCAAAGGCTAGCGTGGCTTCGTTCAAGCCCAGCTCTTCGCCCTGATAAAGACAGATTGAGCCGCGCAGTGACATCAACAGTGTTGCCGCCAGTTTCTGAGCATCCGTATCCAGCGACCAGCGCGAAGCATGGCGCACCACATCATGGTTGGAAAACGCCCAGCACGCCCAGCCATCGGGGGCAAATTTTGCGTATTGTTGCAGCACATAGGTGACGTGATCCCGGTCAAGCGGCGCGCTGGACAGGAAATCAAACGCGTAACACATGTGCATCAGATCGTCGCCCGCCGTATATTGCCCCATGATTTCCATGCCATATTGCGCATCTCCTACCTCGCCGACGGCGGTTATGGCGGGGTATTCATCCATAAGGCTGCGCATCCGGCGCAGGAACGCAAGGTTCTCGGGGCGGTTTTTATCATAAAGATGATCTTGAAAATTATACGGGTTCACATCCGGTGCAATAGATGCATTGCGCTGTTCCTTTGGCAGTGCGGGATTATCGCGTAATGCCTTGTCGCAGAAAAAGAAATTAATGGTGTCAAACCGAAACCCGTCAACACCGCGATCAAGCCAAAAACGGGCGACATCCAGCAATGCGTCCTGAACTGCGGGGGTGTGAAAATTTAAATCAGGCTGGCTGCTTAGGAAATTATGCAGATAGTATTGGCGCCGCCTGCCATCCCATTCCCAGGCCGAGCCACCAAAAATTGATAGCCAATTATTGGGTGGCGTTCCGTCCGGTTTTGGATCAGCCCAGACATACCAGTTTGCGCGCGGATTTTCCCGGTTTGCGCGGCTTTCAACAAACCATGGGTGTTGGTCCGAAGTATGGGATAATACCAGATCAATAATCACCCGTAACCCAAGATCATGAGCAGTGCGCACAAGTTGGTCAAACGCGGGCAGGGTGCCAAACATCGGGTCAACGTCACGATAATCTGCAACGTCATAGCCAAAATCTTGCATTGGTGAGGGGAAAAACGGCGATATCCAGATTGCATCAACCCCAAGGCTTGCAACATAGGGCAAACGGGAAATAATACCGGCCAGATCACCAATCCCATCCCCGTTGCTATCTTGAAACGAGCGTGGATAAATCTGATAAATAACCGCGCCGCGCCACCAGTCTTTGTCGACAGTATCCGTGGATTTCATGGTTTGGCTTGCAAAATTCATCCCTTAGCCCCCCTTCACAGACCCGGCCAGCAATCCGCGCACCAGATATTTTTGCAGTGAAAAGAAGACGATTAACGGGACAATAATGGTCACAAAAGCCGAGGCCGTCAGAATTTCCCAATTCCCCCCCCGCGATCCCAAAAGTTCGCGCAGACGGCCGGTCATCACCAGTTGTTGTTCATTATTTCCAAGGAATACGGTCGCAATCAGCAGGTCATTCCAGACCCAGAGAAATTGAAAAATCGCGAAACTCGCCAGCGCCGGAAACGAAAGTGGCAGCACGATTTTGAGGAAAATATCGAAATCACTGGCTCCGTCCACCTTGGCGCTCTCGATTATTTCGCGTGGCAATCCGGCGATATAATTGCGTAACAAAAATACGGCTAATGGCAGCCCAAACCCGGTATGTGCCAGCCAGATACCAACGTAACTTTTGCCAATTCCGATGTCCGTATATAGCCGTAAAAGCGGGATTAACGACATTTGTAGTGGTACAACCAGCAGGCCAACGATGGTTACCAATAATAATGCGCGCCCCGGAAACTCCATCCACGCAAGCGCATATGCCGCAAAAGCTGCGATCAAAATCGGGATGATGGTGGCAGGGATAGTCACCGTTAACGTATTAATAAATGCCCGCCCCAAACCTTCGGAGAACAGAACCTCGCGGTAGTTGTCAAAGGTGAATTTTGGGGCCTCGACAGAAGTGTAAAACACGCGTTTGCCGCGCGTACCACTAAAGGCAATGGGCGAGGTTAGCCGGTAATCGCCGTTCACAGCCACGCGCATTGTCTGGCCATCGCGCATCTTGGCGATCATACCTGCGCTAAAGGCCATCGGTTCTTGTGAGCGCCAGCCAAACGCGGTGATTTGCCCTGTGGCCCCATCAAATAGGTTGCCGCTTAACACGAATATATCACCCTCCTGGACCTGCGTATCTGGGCTAGGGCTGCGCCCAACCAGATTGCGTTCAGTGTTTTTAAGGGCTGTCCACCAGCCGCTGGTTGCCAGTTGATCCTTGTCGCGCATTGATGAAACCAGCAGGCCAAACGTCGGGATTGTCCACATGAGCACCAGCACCAACGCCGACAGGTTTACCACCCAGCTAAGTGCAGATCGTTTTCCGGCAATTCCATCCATTGCGCGCCCCCTAGATTTCTTTTTTGGCATTGTAGATATTCCAGGCCATAATCGGAATTACCAAAACCATAATGATCAGTGCAATTGCCGCCGCACGCCCGAAATCCAGCCCGCGAAACATCCAGTCAAACATGTAATTTGCCAGCACCTGCGTGCCCCATTGCCCATTGGTCATGGCCAGAACGATGTCAAAAACCTTTAGCACAAGGATGGTGATGGTTGTCCAAACCACGGCAATTGTGCCGTAAATCTGTGGAATTTTAATCCGGAAAAATATCTGCAACGGGCTGGCCCCATCCAGCACGGCGGCCTCAATGGTTTCTTCGGAAATACCGCGCAAGGCGGCTGATAATATTACCATGGCGAACCCGGTTTGTATCCAGATCAGGATCACCATCAGAAAGATAGAGTTCCAGAACGGCAGGGTGATCCAGGCTTGTGGTGCGCCGCCAAAGGCTACGACAATGGCATTTAACAGGCCAATTTGCTCTGACCCTTCACCGCGATAATCATAGATGAATTTCCAGATGATAGAGGCGCCGATAAACGAAATTGCCATGGGCATAAAAATCAGACTTTTGGCGATGTTACCCCAGCGGATGCGATCGGTTAGGGCTGCGGCAATCAGGCCAAAAAAGGTTGACATGGTCGGGACAATTATCAACCAGAACATGTTATTGCGAAAACTTTCCCGGAACTTGTCATTGGCAGCTAGCCATTTGTAATTATCAAACCCAACAAACACCTCGCCGCGCGGGCCATACATCGACAGGTAAATCGAATTTATAACCGGGTAAACCAGATAGATCGTCAGGATGGCAATGGTTGGCCCCAAGAACAACCACGGGCGGATTGCTGTGGATCTACGGATATTTGCCGCAGCTTTTGGACCATTTGACGGGTAAATTCGATCAATATAAAATTGGAGCCGGCAAAGTAGGCAACACATCCGGCCACACCCAGCGCC
>CAZSSS010000155.1:269-4952 GCA_964609255.1 uncultured Rhodobacterales bacterium | reverse complement strand
GGCCAAGGCAAAGCCAACCCGATTGCCTGCATCCTGTCATTTGCCATGGCGCTGCGCTATTCGTTTGATCAGGGTGAGGAGGCCACGCGGCTGGAAGATGCCGTTGAAAAAGTGCTGGCAGACGGTGCGCGCACCGCTGATTTATTGGGACCAACAGGCGGTTCGCCGATCTCAACCACTGAAATGGGCGACGCGATCATCGCAGCACTTAGCGCCAGTCTGTAATCTGCGCGGGGGCCGCCTAATTCGCGGCCCTAGCCCTTAAAGGCAGCAATTGCCTTGATTTGCTCAATGGCTTTTTTAACAACTAATGTCGATTTTTTTGAAAATTCAGGGTCTTTGGCAATTCTTAAAGCACCGGTATCAAAGCCTTTGAATTTTTCAAAAGTTTTCCAGAATTTAGCCCGATAATTTTGCAGTTGAGCCAAGGAATTAGAAACACTTCGGCCCTGCTGCTTAATATTTTTACCCCAGGATGCCTCGGTGGGGTCAGCCAGAAATGTCTTTGCACCGGCGACAAACTTTACCAGCGACCCTTTCAAAAGTTTCGCTGCCAGCGCGTTTTTCTTGTCTATATCGGCTTTAACTTTGGCCACTGATCCAACCATATCAAGGCTTTTGCAGGTTACCATATATTGCGATGCCGCTTTGCCAACCAGCGCCGCAGCCTTGGCAGCAGCGGATCCCATCGGCGTTGATTTTAATTTCTTTTCCGCCTCGGTGGCTTTGGTCTGGATGATGCCAAGCTGCTTTCGCATTGGCTCAACTTTACCCGAATATTCCTTTTTGGCTGCGGCAACTTTTTTGGCCAATTCCTCCATGGTTTTTGAGGGGTTGCTGGCGGGATCAAGCAATGCCATATCAACTTTTTTCAACATGGCTTCCAGCTTTTTAAGCTCGGCACCCAGCCCGGTTTTAATAAGTTTTCCAACTTTACCCTTGGCTTTTTGCCAATGGGTATTTTTTAATTCGGCTGGGCACCTAATACTTAAATCACAGGGGCGAATCCCGGCCATCATAAACTCCTAATCTATATGTTTTTTTGAATATAAGCCTAACAGGGGATTATTGGCAAGAATTTCATCCGCTTACGCTGCATATACCGCGATGATTCAGGCAATAGATACCGCGATGACCCATTTTGCGGGTCGTTTTTCGCTTTAGTCCAAATTGGAACAAGTATAACGTCAATGCGAAACTCAAGGAACGTCCCATGGCAAAATCCATTGACTATAAAGAACGCATGCAACTGGCAATGAATGCATTGATGCAGGTTGCCATGAAAAACATGGTCAAGGATTTGCTGGAAGAAGTTGCCAAAGACGGATTGCCGGGCAACCACCACTTTTTTATTACATTTGATACCACCCATCCCGGTGTTGATATCGCCCTTTGGCTCAAGGAAAAGTTTCCCGATCAAATGACGATTGTTATGCAAGAATGGTTTGAAAACTTGGCTGTGATGTCAGACAGGTTTACGATTACACTGAATTTTAACAACGCGCCCGAACCCATGGTTATTCCGTTTGATGCAATTACGGCCTTTGCCGACCCGTCCGCCGAATTCGGTCTGCGCTTTGATGCCCAAAACCCGCAACCCCAACCCAAAGAAACGGCTGATAAAGTTGAACAAAAACCGACCAATGCCGATATAGTCAGTCTCGATACTTTTCGCAAAAAATAAGGAACCCCGATGACCCGCACCGAAACCGACAGTTTTGGCCCACTTGAGGTGCCGTCCGACAAATATTGGGGCGCGCAAACCCAACGCAGCTTGCTTAATTTCCCGATTGGCTGGGAAAAACAGCCGATTGCAATTGTGCGTGGTCTTGGGGTTATTAAAAAAGCCTGCGCGCAGGCCAACATAAGTCTGGGTAAGCTGGACCCAAATATCGGCAATGCCATCATTGACGCGGCGTCCGAGGTTGTTTCGGGAAAATGGGATGACAATTTTCCTTTGGTGGTCTGGCAAACCGGGTCTGGCACGCAATCAAACATGAATGCAAATGAGGTAATCGCCAACCGTGCCATCGAAATTCTCGGGGGGGTTATTGGCACAAAAACCCCGGTGCATCCCAATGATCATTGCAATATGGGTCAATCATCAAACGATACATTCCCCACCGCGATGCATATTGCCATCGCGACCTCTGCCCATGAAATTTTGTTGCCGGGGCTTGAAAAACTGCATCAGGCCTTGGCGGAAAAGGCCGAGGCATTTCGGGATATCATTAAAATTGGCCGCACCCATACGCAGGATGCCACGCCGCTGACGCTTGGTCAGGAATTTGGCGGATATGCGTTTCAGGTAAAACAAGGTATTGCGCGGGTGCGCCATGCTCTTATAAATATTTATCCGCTGGCACAGGGTGGCACGGCGGTTGGCACAGGGTTGAACACTGAAACCGGCTGGGCTGAAATGGTGGCGGCCAATATGGCTGAAATTACCGGCCTGCCATTTGTGAGCGCCCCCAACAAATTTGAAGCGCTGGCCGCCCATGATGCGCTGGTTGAATTTTCCGGCGCGCTGAAAACCGTTGCGGCCAGCCTGTTTAAAATTGCCAATGACATTCGTTTGCTTGGCTCTGGTCCTCGCTGCGGGCTGGGGGAATTGATGCTGCCGGAAAATGAGCCGGGGTCATCGATCATGCCCGGCAAAGTTAACCCCACCCAAGTAGAGGCCATTACGCAGGTTTGCGCGCAGGTCATGGGCAATGATGCTGCTGTCGGGTTTGCAGGGTCTCAGGGGCATTTTGAATTAAACGTCTACAAACCGATGATGGCCTATAACGTCCTGCAATCCATTCAATTGCTGGGCGATAGCGCGGTTACCTTTACCGATAATTGTGTGGTCGGCATAGAAGCAGATGAGGAACGCATTTCAAAATTAATGTGGGAAAGCCTCATGCTGGTAACCGCCTTGGCACCCGAAATCGGCTATGATAATGCAACCAAGGTCGCCAAAACCGCGCATAAAAACCGCACCACACTTAAGGAGGAGGCCATTCGCCTTGGCTTTGTCGATGCTGAAACATTTGACAGGGTGGTGCGGCCGGAAAAAATGATCGGCCCCGAATGAGCAACCAAATCGTTAATCTGAACAAAGCCCGAAAAGCATTGGCGCGCGACCAGCGCAAAAAATCTGCGGACCAGAACGCGGTTGTGTTTGGGATATCAAAACCGGATAAAAAGCTGCAAAATTCCAAAAACCAAAAGGCCGGACAAGATCACGCTGCCCATAAGCGCGATGTCTGACGCGCGGCCCAAAAAACATTCCCTGACCCTGCATGGGCACCGCACGTCGGTCTCGCTTGAGGACCCGTTTTGGAAAGCGTTTTTGCGCATTGCTGATCAACGTGGCCAGACCATAAACGGGCTGGCAGCACAAATTGATGATACAAGGCTGGATACATCCGGGCTGGCAACCGCAATCCGTCTTTTTGTTTTGCGAGACCTTGAAACGGCGTTATCTCGGGGTCAGCCGCAATAGAATTCCGTCTTTTGAGCGCACCGTCAGATAAGCCACGGGAACCGGCTCCCGCACCACTTCAAACCGGTATTTCTGCACCAGCATCGCCAACAGCAAAACACCCTCAGCCATGCCAAACCCGGCACCGGGACAAACCCGCGGCCCTGCAGAAAACGGGATATACGCATTGCGTTGGCAGTCTTTGCCATTTTCAGTTTTCCAGCGATCCGGGTCAAAATTATCCGGCTGATCCCACAGACGCTGGTGGCGATGCAGATGCCACGGCGACAAAATAATCACAGAGTTTTTCTTGACGGTCCTGCCGCGAAACTCCTGCTTTTTGATATTTTCACGCACCATCATCGGCACAGGCGGGTATAAACGCAAGGTTTCGCGAAAGACTGCGCGAACAAGCGGAAATTTGGATAACTGGGAAAATGCCACCGTTTTCATGTCAATTCCGGCAACTTCCTGCACGACACGTTGTTGAATATCTTGGTCAAATGCCAATAAATACAACGCCCAGGACAAAGCCGAAGCAGATGTTTCATGCCCCGCCAGAAAAAATATGGCGACCTGATCGACCATCTCCTGATTGCTGAATTTTCGTCCTGAAAGCGGGTCTGGGGTGGTCATTATTTTTGTGGCAAGGTCATCCGGCGCTCCGCCAAGCGCAATGTCGTCCTGCCGCGCGCAAACCAGTTTTTGCAACAAATCGCGAATTTTCCGCGCGGCCCCCTTGGATTTTTTTGAGCGGAACCGGGGAACCCATCGCGGCAATTGCAACAAGCCCGCGACATTCCACAAGGGTTGGCTGCGCTGATAATCCCGAAATGCCTCAAACACCTGTTCTGCAACCTTGTCTTTGATCGGGATCGAAAAAAGCGTCCTAAAAATAACGTCCGCAGCAAGATGTGCGGTTTCATATTCCATTTCGATCTCACCGCCAGTGCCCAGACGTTCCAGCGCCGCAAGCCCTGCATCGCGCATCGCAGGAAAGGCTTCTTTGATGCGGCCACCTTCAAACGCGGGGTCAATAATCCGCCGTTGCTGGCGCCAGACTTCACCATTTGTCACAAAAACAGAATCGCCAAGCAAGGCGTGTAAACTGTCATGGATAATCGGTGATTTTGGGAATTCTTCAGGCCGCTGTTTTAGCACCCGCGCCACCAGTTCAGGCTGGTTAACAAGATAGCTGGACAAAAAGGTGTTTT
>CAZSSS010000155.1:0-259 GCA_964609255.1 uncultured Rhodobacterales bacterium | reverse complement strand
CACGCATGATATAATTTTTCAGGCTGAGAGCCGAATATATCTTTCCTGAACAAACGGATACGGCCCAAAATACCAACGCCATTTGGTCTGGATGCAGGTTTTACCGGAGCCTTAGACATCTGCAATATCCGTATATCCAGACAAGCACCGCGTTACCTTTGAAGGTGAATCCGCCTTATCCCTAAATCGATCCCCCAATGTCATCGGACCCGCTGTAATCGCGAAATAATCATAAATGCCGGGGGTGTCAAAGCTGCAC
>CAZSSS010000154.1:0-4995 GCA_964609255.1 uncultured Rhodobacterales bacterium | reverse complement strand
AGTGCTATAAGCGCTGCCAAAAATTGCGGGTCTGCATCGGGTAATACCTGCGCCAAAACCCTGCTTTGGGCCATCGCAGCCAGGGCAGTTGCGGGATCATCCGCGCGCAAAAGTTTTCGCATTTCAGCGCCAATACGTTCTTTTGAAAGGGCGCTGATATGCGCAGAACCGGCTGCGCAGGCAGCAAGGCTTTTTGCATCCATGCCATTTTTCGGGTCGCAATATTGCGCAAATAGGCGGAAAAATCGCAAGATGCGCAGGTGGTCTTCGCGGATGCGCCGCGTTGGGTCGCCGATAAAGCGTAATCGGCGTGCTTGGGTGTCGTTCAGCCCGCCCAATGGGTCAATTATTTTGCCTTTTGCGGTGCAATACAACGCGTTCATGGTGAAATCACGGCGCGCGGCATCCTGTTCAATATTATCCGAGAAAGCCACGGTTGCCCGACGCCCATCGGTGGTAACATCGTTTCTAAAAGTTGTTATCTCATAAGGGGTTCCATCAGAAATGACGGTTATTGTGCCATGGGCAATGCCTGTTGGAATGGCGTTTAATCCAGCGGATTCTGCCAGCCCCAAAACCTGTTCTGGCCGCGCGTTGGTTGCAAAATCAACATCGGTAATTGCCACGTCAAATATCGAATTTCGCACACAGCCCCCAACCGCAAAGATTTGAAAACCCGCATTTTCAAGCAGCGTAAATATTGTCTGAACCGAAGGGACCGACAGCCAGTTTGCCGAAATGGTTTTCATAATAATTGCAACCGGTCAGCCAGATTTTTGATGATCCGTGCCGTAGCACCCCAGATAAAATGCGGCCCATAGGGCACCGCCAGATATGACCTGTTTTTGCCCAGCCACGGTCGGCTGTGGATTTTAAAATTGTCGGGCTGCATCAGGAAATCAAGGGGCACTTCAAAAATCTCGGCAACCTCGCGGGGTTCGGCAACGGGTCTGAAATCGGTGTGGACAATACCCAGATACGGGGTGACGCAAAACTGCGTAACGGTTTCGTGGGTGCCAGTTTTACCAATGATTTCAACATTATGGCGCGGCAATCCGATTTCTTCTTCGGCTTCGCGCAGCGCGGTGTCTTTGCTTGATGCATCCATAGGGTCGACTTTCCCCCCCGGAAAAGCGACTTGCCCGGGGTGATGCGCCATGCTTCCCGAGCGTCGCGTCAGGATGACCTGAATGCCTGCACGCCGCTCAATCATCGGGATCAACACCGAGGCGGGTTTCAAAACGCGGTTGTTGGGCAATTTGGCTAAAAAGGCGGGGTCCAAATCAAAATCTGAGGACCGCGTGGCAGGGGTCGCCTTGATTGCCAATCGCATTTTTGAAAAAGGGTCCAGTTTTACATCCATGCCGTAGTTGTGGCCCATGTTCCGATTGACAGCAAGGGTCAGCGCGCGTTTGCGATTGTCAGCAATTGATCAATGTCCAGATGTTTTTCCAGATGTGCCGCCAAACCGTCCAGCACGCTGTCAACCATTCCGGCATAGTTCACGCCAGTTTCACCCCGGCCAAGCCATGCGGCGCGGAACCTGTCATTGCTAAATAATCCGTGCAAATAGGTGCCGGATATGCGGCCATCGGGTGATGCGGCGCCCTCATCCCGGTTGCCAACACGAAACATTGGCCGCTGGCAATCCGGGCCGGATGTGGTGCCGATATGAATTTCATAACCCTGCATTGTCAGGCCGCTTTCGACATGCTGTGCAGTGACCTGCCCCAAGCGTTTTTGGGCTGTCATGCCGGTTGTTATATCAAGGTAACCCAAGCCGTCGATCTGGGTTGGCGGGCCCTCAATACCCTGCGGGTCTGAAATAATTTTCCCGAGCATCTGATACCCGCCACATATACCCAAAATGCGACCACCGCGTCGAAAATGGGCGTGCAGGTCCACGTCCCAGCCTTGTTTTTGAAAGAATTTCAAATCGCTGATGGTTGATTTACTGCCCGGTAGCACAACAATGTCGGCGTCGCCGGGCAAAGCCTGACCCGGTTTTACCATGCAAAGTTCGATGCCCGGCTCCGCTGCCAGCGGATCAAGATCATCAAAGTTGGCCATACGTGACAGCTGCGGCACAGCAATCTTGAAACTGCCCGAACCGCTGGAGCGAATATCCAATGCGTCTTCGGCAGGTAATTTGTGGCAATCCTCAAACCACGGAATTGTGCCAAGCCCCGACCAGGTGGTGCGGGTTTTGATCTCGTCATAGCCAGTATCAAAAAGGCGCGGGTCACCGCGGAATTTATTGACAATAAATCCTTTGATGCGGCTGGAATCATCTTTTGAAATAACCGATTTGGTGCCGACAATCTGGGCGATAACGCCGCCTCTGTCGATGTCTCCGACAAGAATAACCGGCAGGTCTGCGGCCTCAGCAAAGCCCATATTGGCGATGTCACCTTGGCGCAGGTTGATCTCAGCGGGGCTGCCTGCGCCCTCAATGATAACAATATCCGCCGTTTTGCTAATTCGCGCAAAACTGTCCAATGTGGCTGCCAAAAGCGTTGGTTTCAGTTTTGCGTAATCCCGCGCCCGCGCGGTTGTCAGCCGTTGGCCCTGCACAATCACCTGCGCGCCGGTTTCGGATTCGGGTTTCAGCAAAACCGGGTTCATATGGACATTGCTGCGGGTTTTGCAGGCCAAAGCCTGCAATGCCTGCGCCCTGCCAATCTCGCCGCCTTCGTCAGAAACCGCAGCATTATTTGACATATTTTGCGGCTTGAATGGCCGCACAGTCAACCCGCGAAGTGTCAAAGCACGACAAATCCCCGCAACCAGCAGCGATTTACCAACGTTGGAGCCGGTGCCTTGAATCATTACAGCCGGTGTTTTTGGTATTTTGTTGATCGGAGTTCACCTTGGATGTGTCTGACCAGAACTTGTCACAATTCTGGTCAGACGCAAGTTAATATAGATCAACGCGGAACGGTGTGGTTGTCCAGTATAATCCGGCCAAAAACACCAGCCGGTCAACCCGCCCAGATGGCGCGGTCACGCCAAACTGTGTGGCGACCTGATCAAGCGCGGCCTGACTGCCCGCACCAAAAGCCCCATCAACGGTTATTTCCACACCAAAATCAGCGATAAATTGCTGGGTGGCAGAATCGATTTGATTTCGATTAAGCCTTGCCAGAATATTCAGGGCTTCTTTTTGGGCGTTGGGTTCACTTAGGGCCGCTGATTTTGCCGCAAAAGTAGCGGCCTCAAACCTTGAATAACCGCTTGGACGTTGTTCCTGAATAACATATGACGCGCCAACACCAGCCCACGGATCACCGCGTTCCAGCCCCAGTTCATACCATTCCATGGCCTTATCCGCGGCCCCTGCGCTGCCAAGATTACCCCGTTCATAAAGCAGGCCAATATTACCCGGTGCATTGGGATGCCCGCCATTGGACGCACGCACAAACCAGTCAAAGGCTGTTTGAGCATTTTTGGTGGTTCCCCCCAGCCCGTCGCGGTAAACCAGCCCCATATTGTTAAACCCGTAAATGTCATCGCGCGCGGCGCTTTCGCGCAAATAACGCAACCCACGTTCGGGGTTATACCAATCAGATTCTGAATCCAGATAAAAATACCCAAGTTCGTTCATTGCAAATGTGTGGCCAACCTCAAGCGCGCGCATCATCAGGTCATAACCCTGCTGGCGCAGATCCTCGTTGGTTTCAAACCGCAATAGCTGACGCCCAAGAGCATAAAATGCATAAGGATCGCCCTGATCAACACCGATGATGTAATGGGCCAATGCCTCGTCGGGGACTTTTGCATTGCTGACGCCACCGTTGCGTTTTTCCGCATCGGCAATTGAATTGCCAAGCGCCAGCCAAGCGCGGGTATGGCCCAGATCGCGGGCGGTTTCAAACGCGGCATGGGCTTCGTCAAAGCGGCGCAAGGCGCGATAGGCGCGGCCAAGTTGATAATGGAACCGCCCGACATTCGGGTGTTCCTCAACCGCTTGCAAACAAACCTGCAATGCAATTTCGGGCCGTATTTCATTGGCATAGCGCGTCAACCCCGAGCCTTCGGGATCAAGGTGATCGCCTGCCTCGACGTCACAGGAATTGCCCTGAAGCGCGATACGCACGGCTTTTTCCTCACCGTTGACTGAAACGCTGAAAGCATCGGAATATACCACGCCGTCCTCAGCCGAAGCGAGGGTTTGCGGCATGTTATTGGAATAAAGCACCTGATCCAGCCCACGGCTGGTCGCCCCGGTCATATCAGCCGCAACCCGCATTCCGTCAGTATCAATAAAGGATAACCGCCCGCCGGATGGTTGTTGGATAATCGACAGCGTATCGGTTGGCGACAAGCCCAAAGCTTCGCGCATGGCGCTGCCGATTTCAATTTCGGGGCTAAGTGTTGCGTTTAACGCAATATCAATCGGCCCTTGCGAAACTGTTTCTTCGGGCAATTCCATCACGTCGCCAATGCTGGCCAAGGTGCGAGACGCGCCGCCGGTTTCCATGATCTGGGTGTTCAGCAACACCGCTTCGGAGGGGCGAAACGAGATTTGCTCCACCAAGGTTGAACTTTCCCACGGCACTTGCTGGCCATTGGTGCGTTGATAAACCAGACGGCGGACTTCCTCCAGAATACTGGTGACAGTTTTGTCAGGATTGGCGGCGGATGCCTCGATCAATGCAGCGGTAAAGGGGCTGTTAGCGCCGTCACCATCCAACGCCAGTTGCCCCGGCGAGGTGGAAAACGCCAACAGCGAATTAACCGGCGCTGAAAGGGTTGAAAACCCGTTACGCGATTCGCTTAATTCATTGCCTGCGCCAGCCAAGGATACCTGACCCTCAAACGGGTTATTGCGGCAACTGTCCAGAATAACCAACTGCATTCTGGCGCGCGCGCCAATAATGGCAACAAGGCTTTCCAGCGATACGGTTTCGAACGGCACATCATAAGCTGAGTCAAGGTTGGCATCGACGGGCACAATATAGTTGCCCGTGCCGATTTGCAGCCCGTGACCGGCAT
>CAZSSS010000153.1:0-5002 GCA_964609255.1 uncultured Rhodobacterales bacterium | reverse complement strand
ATTCGATCCGCAAGGGAGAATTTCTTTTTGTAAAGCGCGCGGTTGTCGCGAACGTGGCTTTCGTCAGCCCATGCAGCCGCAGCAGCCATTTGCAACGGTAAAGGCAGCGGCGCACCGGTATAGCTGCGAAGCTGGACCAGTTTTTTAATGGTTTCAGGCCCGCCCGCCACAAAACCGGACCGCAATCCCGGCAAGTTGGAGCGTTTGGACAAGGAATGGAAAGCCAGCGCGCGTTCGGGATTGCATCCGGTTTCCTGAACCGCGCTTAATATTCCTGCTGGCGGCGTTTCGCGGTAAATCTCTGAATAACATTCGTCGGAAAATACCCGGAAATCGTGTTTTTCGGCCAGTTCCAGCAGGTCTTGAAGATAGCGCGCAGAGGCAACCGCGCCCTGAGGATTGCTGGGGCTGCATATATAAACCACAGTTGTGCGGTCCAGCGTTTCGCGCGGCAAGTCATGAAAATCGGGCAGAAAATTACTGTTGGCTGTGGCGTTTACAAACACCGCATCAGCACCGGCCGCCCGCGCGGCAACCATGTAACACTGGTAAAACGGGTTGGGTAAAAGAATGGCGGATTTTTGGCCGTTTTTGGTTTCGGATGATAAGGCAAGGCAGGCGTTAAACAGGCCTTCTCTGGTGCCGTTTAATGGAAAAACCTGTGTATTTTCATCGACTTGCGTAAGGTTAAAGCGTTGTTCAAGCCAGCGCGCAATCGCGGCGCGAAGTTGTGGCGCGCCATTATTGGGGGGGTAAGTGTTAAACCCGCTGGCATGGTCCGCAATGATTTTGGGCACAAAATCGGGGAATTTGTGCTGAGGCTCACCGATGGACATCGCAATGACCTCACCGCCCGCTATGTGGGGGTCAAGCAAGCTGCGCAAGCGCGGGAACGCATATTCCGGCAGCGCCGAAAATCGTTGGGGGTTCTGCATTTTAGCCTCGTGACACAGGGTCTGAACGCCCTATTTGGTGACAGTTTATATGGTTAATGGCCGCAGGTCCATAGGGTTTAAACAAGCGCTCCCGCCCTGCGGTTGGGCATGGCCTCGCTTCGCTCGGCTTTAGGGCGGTTTCGGGGGCTTGTTTTGTGCGTCCAATAGTCAAAACCTGCCGGTTTTTCCTTGGGGCGATGCGCCAATGCTACTCCACTTAAAGCTGCGAAAACCGATTTCATAATACCGCTTCGATCGCCGCTGCGGCGCGTAGCAAACTTGCTTCTTTAAAGGGGGCTGCCATGGCCATAATTCCGCAGCCGTCCCGTGCGGTTGGCAGGGTAATTGCGCATAAGCCCATCAGGTTGCCGATACGGGTATTTCGCAAGGCCAACAGGTTTTCGGATGTGAAATAGTCGGGGTCAGTCAGCAGGCGATTAGTATTGGGGGGCAGGATTGCCGACGCGGGAATAAGCACCGCGTCAAACCCGGCTGTTGCCGCCAGATAGGCGCTGCGAAGCATGTCCAATTGTTGCCAACCGCGCAGATATTCAACCGCTGAAAATTGCATGCCTGCCTTAAATCTGGCTTTGATGGGGGGATACATTTTTTGCGGTTCTGCCTCTATTTGCTGGCCCCATTGGGCGTAGGCTTCGGTGGTGAAAAGGCAGGCTGATAAGGGCATGGCTTGCGCGACTTGCGGGATTTTAATGCGGGTGATTGTGGCCGCTGTCCGGGCTAGATTTTCCAGCGCTGTTTCAAATGCAGCCAAGGGTTCAGCGCGGCAATCCTCCATGGCTACGGTTTCCAGCACCGCCAAATTCAGGCCCGACATGCCAGCATTTGTCAGGTCAGCCGCGGTTGAACCTTGCAGGGCGGCCAGCAAATGGTTGGCGTCTTCAACCGAGCGGCACAACGGGCCGACGGTGTCAAACTTGGCGCAAAGCGGCACAACGCCCGAAAGCGACAGCAAGCCCGAGGTGGTTTTCAACCCAACCAGATTATTCCAAGCGGCAGGAATGCGCACCGAGCCGCCGGTATCAGAACCAATGCCCGCCGCCGCCAGCCCAAAGGCCACAGAAGTTGCCGCGCCCGAGGACGAGCCGCCGGGTGCCAGCGCCGGATCATTGATATTTGGCGGGGTTTGGGTAACGGGGTTCAGGCCCAACCCCGAAAATGCCAGCTCGGTCATATGGGTTTTACCAAGGCAAACCAGCCCGGCGCGGGTGGCGTTGGCCAGCACTTTTGCGTCCGTATCAGGCACGCGGCCGGCTAACAGTTGGGTTCCGGCCTCGGTCTGCGTTCCGGCGGTATCAAACAGGTCTTTCCAACTGATCGGCACCCCGTCAAGCATGCCCCGCCGCGTGCCGGATTTGGCGCGCTGGCTTGCGCTACGGGCCTCAGCGCGGGCGCGGGTTTTGGTGGTGCGGGCATAGATTTTGTCGCGATAACGATGGGTGTCGATCGCATTCAGAAAAGTCTCACACAGATCATCTGGGTCAATTTGGCCATCACCAATGCCACGGCCCAGATCCGATGCGGTCATGGTTAGCCAATTGTCGCTCATGCTTTGGGTCCTTTTGCTTTTATAAAACCAGTGCTAACCTTGCCACAACGAAAGTCCATCAATTTTTACCCCGCCAAGCACCGCCGGTTTCTTACGGCTTTTCAATAATTTTCTGGTTTGGCAGCAACGCGGGCGGAATGCCTTTTACCCGGGGGTGGTAATCAATAATCTGGGCGCGGCGCAGGTTTACGCTTGGGTCAAGATAATCGGTTTGTGTGGGGCCAAACTGCCTTGGCTTTCGGGTCATGAAATAACGTGAGAGGCCCGAATAACACCCCTGAGCCGGCGCGCCAGCGTCCATAAGAAAATGATCACGCCAGTTACCCGGCAGCGGCAAACCGCATTCCTCAGCCCGTTCCAGCATCCAGATAAGCGGGATATTTGACAGGGGCCGCGCCTGAGGCATATTCAGGTTATGGCCGCCAATATCGCTGTGCGCGCCGGGAAACCACGCCTGTTCAAGACGGCCCTGCCACGCGGGCTGACAGGTCCAGGGGATGGCTTTGAACGCGACCCGGTTTTCATCACAGGCCAACGCCTGAAAGGCATTTTTAATATTGGACGAGAGTTCGTGATCGTGAAATTCGGTGGCCATAGGGGCCAGCCGGTTGATCAGCGGGTATGGCAAACCCAGCATCTTGACAGTGTCCCAAACACCGATCATTTCAATACGCACCGGCTGGCGATGCCCAAATTTCTCTTTGAATTCAGCGGCCTGATGGCTCAGGGTTTGTTCTTGATAATATTTCAGGGCATTGTTAACGCGTTTTGAGGTCACAACGTCAGGGCGCAGCAGGCTCATCTTGGCAATCATTCCGGCAATGGAACGCACCGCATAAGCACCCCGACTGAAGCCCAGCAAAACGATTTTGTCGCCGGGGCGGTAACGATGGCTAAGCTGGTTATACCCCGCCAAAATGGCGTTGTTAAAATCAGCCCCCGCCGCCACATTTACCCATTTCCAGAACCCTTTGGCCTGAATGCCCGGATCATAGCCAAGCGTCAGATCGCGCCGTGCTGGCATGCCTGCCAGCAATTTGTAAAACAGCCCGGCATTGGTTTCCTGACCTGTGGAAAGGCGGCTAAGCGTGCCATCAACGATGAAAACATGTATGCGCAACGGGCTGACCTTTGGCTGGATTTTTTGCAGGTTAACAGGGTGGCGCGCCGGGCGCATTCACTTTTGTGGGACGGGGGATGAGTAAGCCAATTTATCTCCTGTTGGAATTACTCTATGCAGCATCTATGCGCAACTAAAAGGGGAATATCGTGGATATCAAGCAGTATGTAACCAAGCAATTGGCGCGCACAAAAACTAAAAAATACGAAGCGTATGTAATTCACAGAATTATTGCCAAAATTGATGATATTGGGCTGAAATTTGTAACGCAACAATATGTGAATCGTGGCGGGGGCAAATTTGCTCTGACAGATTTGTATTTCCCCCAGCTTGGCATTCATATTGAGGTTGATGAATGGCACCATTTCAGTGCGGATGCAAAAGAAGCTGACGCTATGCGCACGCGTGATATTGTTTCACAAACTTCTGGAGATGAACCGTTACGGGTCGATACAGCAAACACATCCTTGGAAGAAATAAATATGCGTATTGATTCAGTTGTGGAAACCATCAAAACTGTTAGGGATAACCTCCCCGGCTTTGTGCCTTGGGATATCGAAACCGAATATTCCGTTGAGAAATATATTGCGATGGGCGAAATCGACGCGAGCAAAGATGTAGCCTTGCGGACATGCGCGGAGGTTTGCAATTGTTTTGGCCGCAATTATAAACGTTGGCAAAAAGGTGGAGCAAAACACCTAGATGAAAATGGTCGCCCAGACGACACAACTAAAATTTGGTTCCCAAAGCTTTACGAAAACAAAGGTTGGATTAATCAGCTATCTGATGACGAAACGCGGATTACTGAAGGCTCAGTTGATCTACAAAAACAAAAACAACATTTCGATGATTTCATGGAAAACGGTATCAAAGACACCCGCCGTATAGTTTTTGCACGTGTGAAAAGCAATTTAGGTGGTGTTATGTATCGCTTTCGGGGTGTCTATGAGGTTTCCAAGGAAGAAACTGAAAAAAGCGGGTGGTTGGTTTGGTTGCGAACCACAACAACGGCAAAAACATATGCTAAAGTTTCGAAAGCCAAATAAGCACGGTGGGGTAAAACCCCACCCTACAGTTCTTTTAACGCGTCCGCCACGTCACATTCCTCAATGGCGTCCGCGCCGCGTTCCAGCCGGATTTTGTGGGCGGCGGCCAGAACCTGCCCGTGGGTTGCGCCTTGGGGTGGCTCAAATTTGTAACACGCGATTTCCATCAACAGGCCCATTGGGTCTCGAAAATATAGCGAATCCATAAAGCCGCGATCAATAATGCCCGAATTGCCAATTCCGGCTTTTTTCAACCTATCCCCTGCCACGCGAATTGTCGCCATGCTGACCATAAACGCCAAATGGTGCACTGACCCAACGGTTTGGGATATGT
>CAZSSS010000152.1:0-5021 GCA_964609255.1 uncultured Rhodobacterales bacterium | reverse complement strand
CCCCGTCAGGGGCCTGCGCAATTTCGCTGTATAAGGGCGCATGGGCCATTATGTAAGAATGGCGCCCAGTTTCATCGCCATGCCCATGTCGCCATCAACACTAAGCTTTCCGCTCATGAAGGCGGCGGTGGGGTTTAACGCGCCATCCATCAATTCCTGAAATACTTCGGCTGTGGCGGTCAGGGTGCAATCTGCATCGCTGTCATCCGCAGCAACGCCGGTTTCATCAATGCGCACCGCGCCTTCGCCTTCAATGGCAAATTTGACCGAGCCGTCAAAATCCCCGTCGCCCAGTTTCTGGGCCAAGGCTGCAACAGCTGCCGAAATTATATCGCTCATTTAGAAACTCCATCAATAAGGTGACGTTAACGTAAGATAACTGCCGTGCAAAAGGAACCAAAGATAATGATTCCGTAGCGTAAACCGGTTGAAACGTCAATTTTGATATGGCCTGATCGTGATCGCAACCCGTGATTTTGGAATTGCGTTATGCGCGGGGCAACGGTAATTTGGTGGCATGAAGATGCGTTTGTTACATCTATTTTCAATAATATTCATCGGGTTTGGGCAATTTGTCTATGCCAGTGAAAATGATATGGTTTTTGGGGCGAACCCGCATCTGGATGAATTATTCGCAACATTGCAGTCGCCAGAAGGTGCCAAAGCTGAGGCTGACGTGTTGCTGGCATTCCGGAAAAGCGGCTCGGATGCGATGGATTTGCTTTTGGCGCGGGGATACGAGGCGCTTAAGTCCGGGGCTATCAATGATGCGATTTGGCATTTCTCTGCGCTGATTGATCATGCGCCGGATTTTGCTGAAGCTTATGCAGGCAGGGCAGCGGCGTTTTATCAACGCGGCGAAATCGGGTTGGCGATTGCCGATATGCATTCAGCGCTGGCGCTGAACCCGCGTCATTTTGTGGTTTTGTTCGGCTTTGGATATATTCAGGAAGAACTGGGCCATGACAGCAAAGCCTTGGCGGCCTA
The DNA here is from genome assembly GCA_964609255.1 of uncultured Rhodobacterales bacterium. Lineage (GTDB taxonomy): Bacteria > Pseudomonadota > Alphaproteobacteria > Rhodobacterales > Rhodobacteraceae > UBA3077. The sequence goes on along the minus strand of CAZSSS010000152.1, from coordinate 4,034 downwards.
TCGGCTGGCATTTTCGCTTAACCCGCATTTTGAGGGGCTGGCGGAGGCCATTGAACGGGTTGAATTCCGTGTCAGTATCCTGCACTAAAGTGGTTCAAAGCTGCCACAAGGTTCGGCCCCATGCAAAGCACCATAACCGCTGTTCTTGGCCCGACCAATACCGGCAAAACCCATTATGCAATTGAACGAATGCTGGGGCACCCGACAGGAATGATCGGGCTGCCGCTGCGCCTGCTGGCGCGGGAAGTTTACGACAAGGTTGTGGCGCTGCGCGGCCCACATATGGTTGCGTTGGTAACGGGCGAAGAGCGTATTGTGCCGCCACGGGCTAAATTCTGGATTTGCACGGTTGAGGCGATGCCGATGGAAATTGGCGTGGCGTTTCTGGCGGTGGACGAAATTCAGCTTTGTGCTGACCCGGATCGGGGCCATATTTTCACGGACCGCCTGCTGCACGCGCGGGGCCGCAGCGAAACGCTGTTTATGGGCGCAGAGGCGGTCAAGCTGCGGGTCGCATCCTTGCTGCCAGACGCAAAGTTTGAACACCGCAGCCGGTATTCCAAGCTGACCTATGCGGGGTCAAAAAAGGTAAGCCGGATGCCCGCAAGGTCCGCCATTGTGGGATTTTCAGTGGATAGCGTTTATGCGATGGCAGAATTGCTGCGCCGCCAAAAGGGGGGCGCGGCGGTGGTGATGGGGGCGCTTAGCCCGCGCACGCGCAACGCGCAGGTTGAGATGTATCAGAACGGCGATGTGGATTATCTGGTGGCCACCGATGCAATCGGTATGGGGCTTAATCTGGATATCAAGCATGTGGCCTTGGCTGGCCTGTCCAAATTTGACGGGCGGCGGCACCGGTATCTGATGCCCAATGAACTGGGCCAGATTGCCGGGCGGGCAGGGCGGTATAAAACCGACGGCACCTTTGGGGTAACCGGTGAGGCGGAGCCGCTGGAACCGGACTGGGTGGACGCGATCGAGCGGCATCGTTTTGCCCCGATCAAAAAGCTGGAATGGCGCAATACGCGGCTGGAATTTGGCACTGTTGACGGGTTATTGCAGAGCCTTGAGATGCCCTCAAGCCACCCCGAACTGGTCAAAGCCCGCGATGCGGATGACCTGCTGACGCTGCGCGCATTATGGGAATTACCGGAGATCAAGGACAGGGTCACGCGGCCTCATGATGTGCGCATGCTGTGGGATGTTTGCCAAATGCCGGATTTCCGCAAAATATCGTCAACAGAGCATGTCAGCCTTGTTCAGCAGATTTTCGCCTATTTGCAGGGTAAAACCGGTGTTATTCCCGACGATTGGCTGGCAAAACAGACACAACGCATTGATAAAACCGACGGCGACATTGATACATTGTCAAAACGGCTGGCTTTTATCCGCACTTGGACTTACGTTGCGCAGCGAAACGGCTGGGTTGCGGATGCAAAACACTGGCGGGGTGCAACCCGCGCTGTTGAGGACCGATTGTCGGACGCTTTGCACGAACGTCTGACCCAAAGATTTGTTGACCGGCGCACCAGCGTATTGATGCGGCGGTTAAAGCAGGAGGAGAGCCTTTTGGCGATTGTGAATGAAAACGGTGATGTCACCGTTGAAGACCAGTTTATCGGGAAACTTGAGGGTTTCCGGTTTCAACTTGATCCCAAAGCCAGCGCCGAGGAAGCAAAAACATTGCGCGCCGCAGGTTTGGCCGCATTGCAGCCGGTGTTTAACCTGCGATCAGACAAAATGTATAACGCGCCGGACGCCGAATTTGACGTGACCCAGCAAGGCGGGTTGATGTGGGGTTCATTTGCCGTAGGCAAGCTGGTTGCCGGCGCGGATGCGCTGTCGCCAGTTGTGGAACCCTTTGTTGACGAAGAAGCAGGCGCGGATGTGGCGGAAAAGGTTCGCCGCCGTTTGGCCCACTGGATTGACCGCAAAATCACAGCGTTGTTTGAACCATTGATGGCAATGAAAAACGACGAGACGCTGGAAGGCATGGCGCGCGGCGTGGCGTTTCAAATTGTCGAAAATCTGGGCGTGATGCCGCGCAGTGAAATCGCGGCGGATATCAAGGCGCTGGATCAGGACGCGCGCGGAACGCTGCGCAAACACGGGCTGCGCTTTGGCCAGTTTACGATTTTCCAACACTTGATGCTGAAACCGGCACCAACGCGGCTGCGGCTGGTGCTGTGGTCGCTATGCGCTGGTCTGGATGATTTCCCCGAGGCCCCTCCACCCGGTCTGGTGACCATTCCCGCTGTTATTGGCGCACCTGACGGGTTTTATGCCCGCGCTGGCTATCGACTGGCGGGGGATCGCGCCATTCGCATTGATATGCTGGAACGGCTTGCGGATATGCTGCGCTCTGAAAACAGCCGCACGGGGTTTGAAGGCAATGCGGATATGCTGTCGATCACCGGATTGACGCTGGAACAATTTGCCAACCTGATGGCAGGGCTGGGATATTCTGCGGAACGGGGCGAGCGCGAAAAGATCAAGGTTGAAAAACCTGTCGAAGCTCAGACACCTGATGAAGACAAACCAGCGGAGCCTGAAACCGGGGATAAAAACCCAGCCGAAGCAGAACCCGCTGAGGCAAAACCAGAAGAACCCGCCGTGCCAGAAGTTGAGGTTTTTTATACCTTTCGTTGGGTGCAGGCCAAGCGGCCCAATTCTGGCCAACGCGACAAACCGCGCGGCCAGAAACCGCGCAAAGGCAAGCCAAAACAACAAAATCGCGGCAAATCCCATTCGGCAAAACCACCAAGCAAAGACAAGCCATTTGACCCTGACAACCCGTTTGCGGCATTGGCAGTATTGAAAGCCAAGGATTGATTTGAACGATATCAGCACCCTTAGACTGGATAAATGGCTGTGGCAGGCGCGGTTTTTCAAAACCCGCACGCTGGCGGCCAAAATGGTATCATTGGGGCGGGTGCGGGTGAATGCGGTGCGGGTAACCAAACCGGCAACCGCGATAAAAACCGGCGACGGTCTTACGTTTCCTCAAGGGGATACGGTGCGAATAATCGAGATAAAAGCGTTGGGCGAGCGGCGCGGGCCAGCCCCCGAGGCACAAGCGCTGTATGCAGATTTAGCACCAAAGCCGGACCCTAGCGAAACCGCCGCAAAACCCTTTGTTGAACGTGGTGGCGCACGGCCCACCAAGAAAGATCGCCGCGTAATGGACGCGGTGCGCCGCATCGGGTCTTGAAACCCTTTCGGTGCAGGCATAATAAAAGCTTGATCAGATTCGAGGAAATCCATGACCTATATCGTCAATGACGCATGCATCGTCTGCAAATATACCGACTGCGTAGAAGTCTGCCCGGTTGATTGTTTCTATGAGGGTGAAAATATGCTGGTTATTCACCCGGATGAATGCATCGACTGCGGGGTCTGCGAACCCGAATGCCCAGTGGATGCAATCCGCCCCGATACCGAGCCTGACGCGGAAAAATGGGTTGAATTCAACCGCAAATATTCCGAAATGTGGCCGGTGATCATCACCCAGAAAGACCCTCCACCCGATGCTGATGCGCATGACGGCGAAGAAGGCAAGCTGGAGAAATATTTCAGCGAGAAACCGGGTGAAGGCGGCTAAGCGATTCGGAAATTCTGATAATTCCGGACAAATAATCGCAAAATTGCCCATTTTTCGCCAAATACGTCACTGAAACGGGCTTGATCCGGTTCTAATCACCCCCATTTTGTGATATGAGCAGTCTAGAACAAAAGAATGAGGCTATTCCGAGAGCAGTCTTCGGATATTTTTGAAATGTTGCCCGCACCGCGCGTTTGGCTGTGATTTGCCATCTGCGTTTTTTGTGGGGAAAAAGGGAATGATATGAGCAAAGCTAAAAAACAACTTGATTTTGCAGTAAGCCAGTTTGTGGTTTATCCGTCACACGGGGTTGGCAAAATCACCAGCATTGATACACAAACCGTTGGCGAAGAAGTGCTGGAAATGTTTGTGATTGCGTTTGAAAAAGAAAAAATGACCCTTAGGGTGCCAACCGTTAAGGCGTTACAGGTGG
>CAZSSS010000151.1:0-5035 GCA_964609255.1 uncultured Rhodobacterales bacterium | reverse complement strand
CTGACGATCACAGCCTCTTCCCATTATCACCCCTGCTGCGCGCTCGGATGGCTCAGCCGTGGTGGTGATGGTCAGCCGAGGCGTCACGTCCACACCATAATCTTCGGGCGTTTTTTCGTCCATCTGCTTGCGCTTGGCTTTCATGATGTTGGGCAGCGATGCGTAACGCGGGTCGTTTAACCTTAAATCAACAGTGACAATCGCCGGCATTTTTGCCTTGATGGTTTGCAGCCCGCCGTCAACTTCGCGCGTTACAGTTGCAAAATCCCCGTCGATCAAAAGCTCGGATGCGAATGTCGCCTGCGACCAGCCCAGCAGTGCCGACAGCATTTGCCCCGTGGCGTTCATATCGTTGTCAATCGCTTGTTTTCCCAGCAAAATAAGGCCCGGTTCTTCCTCATCAGCCACAGCTTTCAGCAGCTTTGCCACCGCCAGAGGCTCAATATCCGTATGCACATCATCCGCCGCAATCACCAGAATGGCGCGATCAGCCCCCATGGCCAGCGCGGTGCGCAGGGTTTCCTGATTTTGCTTAACCCCGATAGAAACGGCAATAATCTCAGAAACAATACCCGCTTCTTTCAGGCGAATGGCTTCCTCCACCGCGATTTCGTCAAACGGGTTCATCGACATTTTAACATTGGCAAGGTCAACGCCGCCGCCGTCAGCTTTCACACGCACCTTGACGTTATAGTCAATCACGCGTTTTATAGGCACAAGCACCTTCATTATATATTCTCCGTTTTGGGCCCAAATTGGGGGTTGCGCGCAGATAATCAGCAAAATTGCTGCACCGCAAGATATTCTTTCACGTCAATCAGCGATTGGCGCCCGGCACCCATAATACGTCACTTAAACCGTTGTCATTGGCACAACGCGCCGCAACAAAGAACCAATCCGACAAACGGTTAAGGTATTTTAGCGCGGCTGGCGTCACATCACCGGCTTTGCTCAACTCAACCGCTAACCTTTCAGCGCGGCGCGAGACTGTTCGGCAGACATGAAGCGCCGCTGCCAAGGCGCCGCCCCCCGGCAGGACAAAGCTTTTTAACGGCGCAATTTGGCTGTTCATCGCGTCTATTTCGGCCTCAAGCCGATCCACCTGCGCTGCCACCATCCGCAGCGGCGGATAATCGGCAGTCGCATCCGCCGCAATATCAGGCCGGCACAGGTCAGCGCCCAGATCAAACAAATCATTCTGGATACGCGCCAGCATGTCATCCATTTCCCCCACCGCTGAAAGCCGCGCCATGCCAACAAACGCGTTGGTTTCATCCACCGTGCCATAGGCCGAGACCCGCAGGTCATGCTTAACCACCCGCACCCCATTTCCCAGCGCCGTTTCGCCGGTATCCCCGCTGCGCGTATATATTTTATTGAGCGTAACCATTTAGCCGCCTTTGCGAAAATATATGAAAATCAGGAAAAACGCAATCGCAAGAAATTGCAGCCCAACCCGCCAGCGCATCAGTTTATTGGCGTTTTTCTTATGAAACTCGCCCCCCTTGGCAAAAGAAATCAACCCCGTGACAAGCACGCCAACCGTGGCCAGCATTGCCAAAATCATCAGAATAAACAGCGGATCAGAAAACATGATAACTCCTTAGCCGGAAAATATCCGGTCTAGCAAACGTTTGGGCAGCAACCGACGGGCTGCCTCAACAATATAGGTGGGTGTGGTGACTTTGTAACGGGGTTTGGGGTTGCGGCTTTCCAGCGCATGGATCAGCTTTTTGGTCACCGCGCTGGCGGGCAGTTCAAATTTGTCTTTGCTGGTTTTGGGGTCATATAAACGCGGGCGCAGCTCGGTTTTATATTTTTCAAAATGGCTGGAATTTTCCCAGTCTATCCATTTTTCAAAATGCTCAATAGCATTTTCTCGGATTTTGCTGGTAATTGGCCCCGGCTGGATCGAAATGAATTTCACGCCACTGCGCGAGTTTTCATAACGCAGCGCATCGGTCATGGCTTCCATCGCAAATTTGGTGGCGCAATAGGGGCCGCGCATTGGCAAAGCAATTATGCCAAGCACCGAGGAACAATTGATAATCCGCCCTGCGTTGCGTTTTTTCATGGCGGGTAACACCTGCCGGATCAGCTCAAACTGACCAAAAACATTAACCTCGAATATGGCGCGCATCGCCTCAATCGGCATGTCCTCAACAGCACCGGGCTGGGCAAAAGCGCCGTTATTAAAAAGCGCGTCCAGCCTGCCATCGGCGGCAGCAAAAACATCGGCAACCGCGGCGGTAATACTGGCCTGATCCGCGTAATCCAGCCGAAAACTGGTCAGCCCTTCGCCGCGCAGACGTTCAACGTCTTTTTCTTGCCTGCATGTGGCAAAAACCTGCCAGCCGCGCGCGGTTAATCCGTGCGCCGCGTCATAGCCAATGCCCGAAGAGCAGCCCGTGATCAGGATGGATTTTTTGGTCATCTACTAAGCCCCATTTGCTGAGGCTTAGTATAGTATTGGGTTCAGCGCGTAATAAAAACCCTATTGGTTTATTTCTTCCTCAGCCACAAACCGATAGGTCTGATGGCAGGCCACACATAACGACATAGCATTACCAAGCGCGGTTAAAATTTCATTGCCGCTGGCACCGTTTTCAGCCATTTCGCCCAAGGTATCCATGGATCCGTGTGCATCAAACCCCATGGTTTTCAGCCCAAGCGGCAATTTGGCCATAAACGTTACGGATTCCTTTTGCGTCGCAACCATGCCCAGCGGGGCAACCAATTCGGGGATGGACGCAATGTCATCCGAGGTGACGGCCAGGATAATGCCTTGGGTGGTTTCAAGCAGGCTGCGCATTTCACCCAGTTCGCGGGCTTTTTCAGCGGCCGTTACCACCACAGCAATCCGGTCCTCTGAGTTTGTGGCGACATTGCCGTCATAAACAAATTTATAGGCAATAAACGCAAGTGCAGCGAATAAAACAACATTCAATGTATAAGAGACTTTTTTCATTTGATGGTTCCTTTTCTGGGTAAGTTATTGGCTAATAACCTTTTGCCAACATGTCAACGCGCATTGGCGCACTTTCAGTCTGGACCGCAGAAAGCCCGCGTTATACACACCCTATATGGCACGATCGAAAACACCCCCCGAGATATCCGATGGCGGACATATTGTTGCGGAACCTTTGCGCCGTGCGCTGGGTGACCGGTATTTGACCTATGCGCTGTCCACCATCATGAACCGTGCATTGCCCGATGCGCGCGACGGGCTGAAACCCGTGCATCGCCGCATTTTGTTCGCGATGCGAGAGCTGAAGCTGGACCCAAAAGGCCGTTTTCGCAAATCCTCCAAAATATCCGGTGACGTGATGGGTAATTACCACCCGCATGGCGACGCCGCGATTTATGACGCAATGGCGCGTTTGGCGCAGGATTTTGCGGTGCGTTATCCGCTGGTTGATGGCCAAGGCAATTTTGGCAATATTGACGGCGATAACCCCGCCGCGGCACGTTACACTGAGGCCCGCATGACCGCCGCCGCTGAGGCCCTGATGGAGGGCATCAACGAGGACGCGGTTGATTTTCGCGACAATTACGACGGGTCATTGACCGAACCCGTGGTGCTGCCAGCCGCATTCCCAAACCTGCTGGCCAATGGGTCCAGCGGCATTGCCGTGGGCATGGCCACCAATATTCCACCCCATAATATAAATGAGCTGATCGACGCGAGCATCCATCTGGTCAAATTCCCCAATGCCGGTGTGGATAAACTGGTTGATCTGGTGCCCGGCCCAGATTTTCCCACCGGCGGGGTTATGGTTGAACCGCGCGACAATATCCTGAACGCTTATAAAACCGGCAGGGGGTCATTTCGGCTGCGCGCCAAGTGGCAGATCGAGGATCTGGGCCGTGGCACATGGCAAATCATCGTCACTGAAATCCCGTATCAAGTGCAAAAATCCAAGCTGATCGAAAAGATCGCTGAGATTATCAACGCCAAGAAAATTCCCATTCTGGGTGATGTGCGCGACGAAAGCGCTGAGGATATCCGGCTGGTGCTGGAACCGCGCAGCAAAACCGTTGACCCGGCAGTATTGATGGAGGCCCTGTTCCGCCAATCGGACCTTGAGACCCGTTTTTCCATGAACATGAATGTGCTGATTGACGGGCTGGTGCCGCGGGTCTCAACGCTGAAAGAGGTTCTGCGCGCCTTTATTGACCATCGCCGCGATGTTTTGCAGCGGCGCACCAAATTCCGACTGGGCAAAATTGATGCACGGCTTGAGGTGTTGGAGGGCTATATCATAGCGTTCCTGAACCTTGATCGCGTGATCGAGATTATCCGGTTTGAGGATGACCCCAAGGCGATGCTGATGGATGAATTTGACCTGTCAGATACTCAGGCCGAGGCCATTTTAAACATGCGCCTGCGCAGCCTGCGCAAGCTTGAGGAATTGGAGCTGAAGCGCGAACGTGATGCCTTGCTGATTGAACGCAGCGATCTGGAAGACCTGATCGGCAGCGACGAATTGCAATGGGCAAAAATTATTGAGCAACTGCGCGCCACCCGTAAGGAATTTGGCAAATCGGCGGATGGCGGCGCGCGCCGCACGCTGCTGGCTGATGCGCCCGATGTCGAAGAAGTGCCGCTGGAAGCAATGATTGAGCGCGAACCCGTAACGGTGGTTTGCTCTGCCATGGGGTGGGTGCGGGCGCGCTCGGGGCATATCGCGCTGGATCAGGAATTGAAATTCAAGGATGGCGATGGGCCACGGTTTATTTTCCACGCAGAAACCACCGACAAACTGCTGGTTTTTGGCAGCAATGGGCGATTTTATACCCTAAGTGCCAATGATCTGCCCGGCGGGCGTGGCATGGGCGAACCGGTGCGCCTGATGGTCGATTTGCCAAATGACGTTGCGATTGTCGCGTTTTTCATCCACAAACCGGGGCGCGAACTGGTGGTTGCCAGCTCTGCGGGTGACGGGTTTGTTGTGGCGGAAACCGAGGTTGTCGCCCACACCCGCAACGGGCGTCAGGTGCTGAATGTCAAAGGTGACATCACAGCGCGGATCTG
>CAZSSS010000150.1:0-5038 GCA_964609255.1 uncultured Rhodobacterales bacterium | reverse complement strand
CTTTGACGGTGTCATACATGTGCCACTGCCAATTATCCGGCCCCATATTGGACAGGCTGGCCGCAATGCCGCCCTGCGCCGCAACCGTGTGCGAACGGGTCGGGAAAACCTTGGTGACACAGGCCGTTTTTAAGCCCTGTTCAGCCATGCCAAGCGTGGCACGCAACCCCGCGCCGCCAGCGCCCACAACAACCACATCATAATAGTGGTCGGTAATTTCATATGCAGCCATCTTAAATTCCTAACTCAGCCGCCAAAGGCGATTTTGGCGATTGAAAATACGCCGGTGACACCCAAAACGGTGGTAAACAATGTGTTGGCCAGCAACGCAAATGTCAGTTTTTTCTTGCCATGCACATAATCAACGATGACCTCTTGCAGGCCATGGCGAATATGAAAGGTGATGGTGATGAAAAACAGTATCCCGACAATCGCATTGACCGGATGGCTGTATACCTTACGAATTTCATCATAATCCGCGCCCAGATGATAGGCGAAAGGCAGCACAAAAAGCACCACAAGCGGGATAAGCGCAATTGCGGAAACCCGCTGGCCCCACCATTCATGGGTGCCGTCTTTGGCTGAGCCAAGTCCTTCAACCCGTTGGCGATCCGTTTGAAAAGACATCAGCGCGCCCCCATCGAAATAACCAGAACCAGCACCGTAAGGGTGATTGACCCGAAAATCACCACCAACCCCGAGCGCCACGCGGTTTGCAGATCAAACCCGTAACCCGCATCCCAGAACAGATGCCGAATACCGTTGCAAAGATGAAACATCAGCGCCCAAAGTGAAGCAATCAGGATAATGCCGCCAACAACCGATGTCAGCATCGCGTTGGCAAATTCAAAATAACCCTCGCTGATCGCTGCGGCCAAAAACCACCATGTTACCATCAGCAACCCAAGGGTCAGCCCAACGCCGGTAATCCGGTGGGTAATCGACAGAATCATGGTGTAAAGAGGGCGATAAATAGATAAATGTGGCGAAAGCGGTCGATCACCACGGTTAACATCAGCCATTTTTCTCTCCTTGGGCAGAGTATGATCGTGCAACCTTACCCAAACAGCCCGCTAGGGCAAGCAAAACTGCGGTATTGTATTCATTGGTATGCCCAAATAACCAATAAAACAATAATTGTGATCACATAAAAAATCCTAGTGATCACGTTTCGGCGGCGGCGGTTAACCTTTGAATTCCAGCCGGCCCCGGCTTTGTTGACGTGCGGAAATGGTTTCAGGAAATCATCTGGCCGGTCTTTGAAATATTCGATTATTTCGGTGTAGCGCTGCGTCGGGATATATTTGGAACCGAGGAAGGCCTCCTTATTTTGGCATTATTACCCAATAATCCAGATCCAGCAGCACATGGGGCAGGTATTTTCCATCTTTGCTGCGCAAGGCAAAATCGGTTCCGTGTTGATTAACCGCAACCAGCCGTAAGCGCAGCATACCAAACCCGTTGGTTTCGGTTTTGTCCAATACTTCGGACCACGCCCAAACCGTGTCATCCGCAAAAGCGGGGTTGGCGTGGCTGCCGCCGTTGATCGCCAAGATCATCTGCGCATTTGCCAGCCCATTGAACGATAACGCCCGCGCCATTGAGATAATATGACCCCCATAAACAAGCCGCCGCCCATCAGGGCGTTGGGTGGTGTCAAAATGCACTTTGGCTGTATTTTGCCATAACCGCGTGGCCATCATATGTTCGGCCTCTGACAGGGTTATGCCGTCAACATGGTCGATCTTTTCGCCAATTTCATAATCAGCGGCGCCATGGGGAGCGCCCGCCAGAGCATGGTTATAGCTGTCAAAATTCAGACCCGCGGGCGCGGATGGTGCAGGCATTGCCGCAGCCAGTTCCGGAATGACGGTTTGCGGCGCAGGTTTTGTCAAATCGGATTTGCGCAGCATCACCCAGCGCACATATTCCAGCACGGTTTCGTCGCGCTGGTTCAGGCCGGTTGTGCGCAGCCACACAACCCCGGTTTTGCCAGTTGAATTTTGCTTAACGCCAATGATTTTTGAGCGCGCGCGCAGGGTATCGCCAGCAAAAACCGGCTGCAAAAACCGGCATTCCGCATAGCCTAGATTGGCCACTGCATTCAGCGAAATATCCGGCACTGTTTTGCCCAGCACCAGATGAAACACGATCAGTTCTTCTAGTGGGCTGGCGGGCAGGCCGCAATCTCGGGCAAATTCGTCAGATGAATAAAGCGCAAACCGGCTGGGATAAAGCGCTTGATAAAGCGCGCGTTCCCCGCCGGAAACCGTGCGCGGCACGGCGTGGTTAAAAACCTGCCCAACGCTGAAATGCTCAAAGAAATTGCCCTGAGTGGTTTTCACACTTGCCCCAATTTCATAACGCGCGCATAAGGCCCGTCATATTCTTTTACCACCGCCTGAGCACAGCGCACTACGCCCCGCGCTGCATCAAATGTCATCACCGGGTCACCTTGCAGTGACCAGCCTTTTGACAAGGCTTCCGATACTTTGTGGCAAAATTCGGACGTGTCATCCTCGGTTAGTAATCTATAGGCCAGCATTTCACCCTCCAAACGGCGAAGGGCCGATCCAGATATGCAGGCCAGTGACAACCGCAAAAATCACCGCAGAAATCGCCAACCATCTAAGGTCAGCGCGGCGCGGGCCGGGGGTTGGTTTTTCCCAACGGCCCTCAGCCATGTTGATTAACATCATTGAAATAAGCGCCCAAACCCCGATACCGCCAAACAAAACCACCGAGGCCATATCGCCATTAACCAATAGATGCGCCGTTGACCAGACAACCGCGCCCCACAACATCGGGTGGCGCAGCCATGTGCCCGCAGGCCCCTTGGCGCTGCCCATACCCAACAGGGCAATCGCGACAAGCATCATCAGGTTATTCAAATGCCGACCCCAATCCGGGGCGTTATACACCACATCCACAGGTGCGGCGCGGTATCCTATGACCATCAATACAACCGATAAAATGAGCAGCACACCAAAGACACCCTTTGCTGGCCCGGCCCCCATTTTGACATCCATTCCAGCCCGCAACCCCGGCGCAAGGCGTTTTAGAAAGTGGCCCAGCCACCAGATGATCATGCCAATATAAAGAAGCGTCATTAACTATTCCCCTAGTTTTTTAATTTGCGCTGACTTTGCCAGCAAACGCATTGCATTTTCAACATGTAAATTTTCGACGATTTTTCCGTCAACCACGGCAATACCTTTGGCGTTATTGAACGCCTCGATATAGCGCTGTGCAAGCGCAAGGTCAGCGGGGCTGGGTGCAAAAACCCGGTTGGCGGTATCAAGCTGTGCGGGGTGGATCAGGGTTTTGCCGTCAAACCCCATATCGCGGCCCTGCTGGCATTCGGCTTCCAGACCGGCTTGGTCTTTAAACGCATTATAGACACCATCAACGCAGATCAGCCCGTGGGCGCGCGCCGCCAAAAGGCACATGGACAGGCTGGTCATCACTGCAATGCGGTCAGGCGTGTGGCTGGCAAACAGGTCTTTGACCAGATCATTGGTGCCGATCACAAAACCTGTCAGCATATCAGTGCTGCGCGCAATTTCTGCTGCATTCATAATGCCAAGCGGGGTTTCCATCATCGCCCAAAGCCGGGTTTTTCCCCGTAGCTGTGGGGCAATTGCCACCAGATCAGCGCCGGTATTCACCTTGGGGATCAGTATCCCATCCGGCATGGCGGCGATGGCGGCCGTCAAATCATCGCGCCCCCACATCGTGTCCAGACCGTTTATACGGATCAAAACCTTGCGCGCGCCGTAACCACCGGCCTGAACCCTATTGGCAACCAAAGCCCGCGCTTCTTGCTTATCATTTGGGGTTACGGCGTCTTCCAGATCCAGAATCAATGCATCTGCGGCCAGTGTTTTGGCTTTTTCCAACACGCGTTCGCGTGATCCGGGAAGGTATAGAACCGAACGATAAGGGTGGGCCATATCTGCATCTTTCTGAATTTGTTGCGCTGCAACAACATATCAATGTGTTTTACACATGCAACACAATCCTGCGCTTGCGGAGAATCGAAAATGGGGCTAGGCCAAGGGGGAATTTTGACCCTTGAGGAGAATATCCAATGGCACGCGCAAAAATAGCCCTGATCGGCGCCGGACAAATCGGCGGCACGCTCGCCCATCTTGCTGCAATGAAAGAACTCGGCGACATTGTCCTTTTTGATATCGCAGAAGGCATTCCGCAGGGCAAAGCCCTCGACATCGCCGAGAGCGCCCCGGTAGACCGGTATGACGCCGCCATGTCTGGCGCCAATGATTATTCCGCCATTGCTGGTGCGGATGTGTGCATTGTTACCGCCGGTGTGGCCCGCAAACCGGGCATGAGCCGTGATGACTTGCTGGGGATTAACCTCAAGGTCATGAAATCGGTTGGTGAGGGCATTGCCGCCCACGCACCAAACGCCTTTGTGATCTGCATCACCAACCCGCTTGATGCGATGGTTTGGGCGCTGCGCGAATTTTCCGGCCTGCCAAAACATATGGTATGTGGCATGGCGGGCATTCTGGATTCAGCCCGGTTCCGGCATTTTCTGGCGGACGAATTTGAAGTCTCGGTCAAAGATGTCACCGCCTTTGTGTTGGGTGGCCACGGCGACACGATGGTGCCTTTGGCGCGCTATTCCACAGTGGCGGGCATTCCGTTGCCTGACCTGATCGAGATGGGCTGGACCACTCGGGAAAAACTGGATGCTATTATTCAACGCACCCGTGACGGTGGCGCGGAAATTGTTGGTTTGCTGAAAACCGGCTCAGCGTTTTATGCACCGGCTGCATCAGCCATTCAAATGGCCGAAGCCTATTTGGGTGACCAAAAACGTCTATTGCCCTGCGCAGCCCATGTTGCAGACGCTTATGGCCTGAAAGATACCTATGTTGGCGTACCAACCATTATTGGCGCTGGCGGCATCGAAAAGGTTGTCGAGATCAAGCTGAATGCGGATGAGCAAACCATGTTTGACAAATCCGTAGACGCGGTCAAAGGCCTTGTTGATGCCTGCATCGCCATTGAC
>CAZSSS010000149.1:0-5049 GCA_964609255.1 uncultured Rhodobacterales bacterium | reverse complement strand
GTTTACCACCAATTTGGAACATATGGCGGATATTGCCGAAAGCCTGTTGGGGGCACTGGAAAAGCGCTCAAAAATGGAGGTCGGGTTTTCCAAGGAAGGTCTGGCGGACCTGCTGACTCTCAACAAAAAGCTAACCGCAAATCTAACGCTGGCGATTAATGTTTTCATGTCGGGTGATGTGCAAATCGCGCGGCAACTTATCAAGGATAAAACCCGGGTGAACAAGATGCAAAACGAATTTGTGCATAACCATATGGAGCGCCTGAAAGAAGGCCGGATGGACAGTCTTGGCACGTCCAGTTTGCATATGGATATTCTGCGCGATCAACGCCGCATTCATTCACATATTACTGCGGTTGCCTATCCGGTGTTGGACCAAGCCGGGGTTTTGCGTAAATCAAGGCTGAAGAAAACCAATTAGGCGGGGCAAAATTACATCATTTCTTTGGACGGTTACAAATGGCTCGGGGCAGGGCATCAAACCTATTTTACGGCTAGGAGAGGCCGCGTAGATGCATCGGGAATCCGCGTCGGTTGATTGCTGGGCAACTTGCCCGGGCCGGAAAATATTTACTAACATTCGCTGGGCAAGCCCTCTGATACTGAACGGACCGCTAAGCGCGTTAATGAGCAATGCCCGATGCGGGTTCTGCTGATGTGCTTTGCATGTCTGGGATTTTAGCAGGAATTAGTCTTGGTGTGGTTTAGCGGTGGGTGCGCAGTTGGCACGTTCGCGCACCAGCTAAAGAATAAAATCATCTACGGTGAAATCAATTGTGCCTTTGAAAAAGACTTTAAAATCGATTCCTCCGTCACCGTCAATATCGGCCAACAGAAATGTATTGCCTTTGGCATTTTGAAAATACCGTAATTCGGCAACGCCAGTGCTGGTGAAATCTGTATCCCCCAAAAAGGTCAGCTCGCCCGCGACAATACCGGCGAGATCAATGGTATCAATACCGGTTTGGAAATCTTTGACACGGTCAACGCCGCCTGCGTGACTGTCGGAAACATCATTGAAAACAAAGACATCCGCGCCAGCGCCGCCTTTCAGGATGTCTTTGCCAGCGCCACCAATTAACGTATCAGCACCGCCACCACCGATTAATTTATCGTTGCCAGCACCGCCATAAAGCGTGTCGTCACCCCGATTGCCGAAAATCTTGTCATTGCCATCGAGGCCGTAAAGCGTGTCATCGCCTGTGATCCCGCGCATCCAGTTGGCCCCCACCGTGTCGGACAGTGTGTCGTCACCGGACGTGCCATAATATTGGGCAGCGAAATGCTGGGCGAAAATTTCGTTGTCTGTGCCAACACCTGTGCCTGCATCCCATGTCACGACATAGCTGCCATCACTCAGCAATTCGATATCGGGTTCCGGGATGAAATGGTTATTTGAACTGATGTTGCCCAGTTCTGCGACTGTAAAGATGTCACCGATTTCTTCGCCGTTGGCATCAAATCTTTGACCGGAAATAAAGCTTAAGTTGGAAGATGTTACGCTATCATAATAGCCATCTGTCCAAACGACGATATATCCGCCATCGGGTGTGGCGGTGATATTTGGTCGAAACCCGCCCCCTTGCGGGCTAAAGTGGTCACCAAACCGGAATTCACTGCCAATGGGCATGCCAGTTGCATCAAAGCGCTGAAGCGCAAGATGGACTCCGGTAATGCTGGGAGGCGCTGGCGGATCTGAAAGTTCAATCGATACCCATGTGATAACAAAGGTTCCGTCAGCCAGGGCTGTAATTTCGCAATCGTGTTGGCTATCATCGGTAAAGGTGTTGACCAAAAATTCTGGTCCCAAGGCGATGCCGTTTTGGTCAAATACTTGGGCCATAATGTCCCTGCCGGAACTGACATCAGGATCGTTAATTGTCCAGCTGACAACAAACCCGCCATTTTGCAGCGCGGTTATCTCTGATGCGGCGTTTAAAAACCCCGCCCCTGATGTCATAGATATCTGAACGCCGATTTCTTGTCCGTTTGGGTCAAAAACTTGAGCTAGGACAGCGGACTCGGACCCGTCGGTGCCTGTCCAAGTAATGACATAATTTCCGTTGTCCAATATTGTCGAAGACGGGAGACTGCCAAAAGCGCTGAGGGAAAATTCCGGATCCGGATTTGACCCCTGGCCAGGGGTCACCAAATTTCCGTCGCTGTCAAAGCGTTGGCCGTATATCCCTGTGCTTTCATTGTTAACATCAAATTTGGTGTAAGTTACAACAAACCCACCGTCTGACATGGCATTTACGGCGGCGTATTCTAAGAACTCATAAGATGGTTGGCCGGTGTCAGCCACAAGAATTTCGGCACCAATGGGCGTGCCGTCATGGGCGTATTTCTGGGCGTGGACGCTGCTGCCATTCAAGCCAGCGGCATCGGTCATCCAGACCACAACATACCCATCCGGCAGGGCCGCTATTTTGGCAAAAATCTGGTCGTCGGTGGTGGCGGTATTGACCTGAAAAGCACCGCCAAGCAGTTTTGGAACGATAGGCATTTTGAAATCCTTATGGTTAGCAAAACCTTACCACCAAAGGGAGTGCTTGGCAATAACTGGCAGCTTTGGGTTGTGTTACACCCCGTATAAATCCCCGAATTTGGTGTTCAGATAGGTCAGCAGCGCCGTTTCTGACGTTGCATGCCCTGTGGCCGTTGCGATCAATTCCGCAGGGGGCAGCACGCGCCCGTGGGTATGCACGTTTTTGTGCAGCCAGTTGATGGGATCATCCAGCGCTCCGGCGGCGATTTTGCCGTTTAAATCGGGGATGGTATCTTGCATTTTGGCAAACAGTTCGGCGGCAAAGATATTGCCAAGCGAATAGGTGGGGAAATAGCCAAACAAGCCCACTGACCAATGCACATCTTGCAGCACGCCATTGGCGGGGGTGTCGACCTCAACCCCGAAATCAGCCTTGAAACGATCGTTCCACGCGGCCTCCAGGTCATTGACTGAAAGGTCACCGGAAATCAGCGCGCGCTCCAGATCGAAGCGCATCATGACGTGGAGATTATAGTGGATTTCGTCGGATTCAGTGCGGATATAGCCGCTATGGACATTGTTAACGGCGGCATAAAAATCATCCGGGTTATCAACGCCGATATCACCAAAGGCCGCCTGCATTTTGGGGAATAAATACCCGCAAAACGCGCGCGAGCGACCGATCTGGTTTTCAAACATGCGCGATTGGCTTTCATGCACCCCCATAGAGGCGTATTTATGCGCGGGGGCCAAGGTATCGGCATCGGTGATGTTTTGCTCATAAACCGCGTGGCCGACCTCGTGAATGACAGAATAGATGCAGTCAAACGGGTTGTTAACACTAACGCGCGTGGTGATGCGACTGTCACCGCCATTGCCCGAACAAAACGGGTGGACAGCAATATCCATACGGCCCGCGTCCCAGTCATAGTTGAACATTTGGGGCAGGGTGCGGGCAAATTCCATTTGCAGCGCTTCGTTGAAATCGCCGTGTAGTTTGATTTCCGGGCGGCCTGATGCGGCAATACGACTGCGCAAATCCGTCAGGCCAACGCGCAGTTTTGCCAGCAAATCCGCCATGTCGCCGCTGGCCATTCCGGGTTCGTAATCATCCATCAAGGCATCATAAAGCGAGGCGTTGCCCGTCTGACGCGCAGCGGCTTCTTCGCGCTTCAGGTCAATCATTTTGGCAAGGGTTGGCGCGAATTCCTTAAAATCCCCGGCCTTGCGGGCCTTGGCCCAAATCCCTTGGGATTGGGCGGAAAGCCGGGCCAAGGCCTCGGCCAGATCGCTCGGAATTTTGGCGGCATTGTCGTAATCTTTTTGCGCCTCTGCCACGTTGCGTTTTTCCACCGCGTTCAAGCCGGATTGATCAATCGCGGCGATCCATTCGGGAATGCGTTTATCCGTGCGCCGCGCGTGCAAAACCGATTCCATCGCGCCCATATGCTCAGCCCGCTGCACCCCGCCCTTAACCGGCATCTGGGTTTCTTGATCCCAGCCAAGCAGGCCCGAGACCTGATCAAGCGCGGTGGTTTTTTTGACATAGGCAAGCAGGTTTTCATAGCTCATGGAAGCGTCCTTAAAATGGGTTTTTGTGGCTGTTATATTTGTCCTTGGTTTGGCTGCAAGAGTCCAGACGCGAAAACACCGGACAACCTGCGCGACAGCCCGAAAACAAACGAGAAACGCAACAATACCCCCTTCCCAATTCGCTGTTCCTTAAATACCCATAGGCCAGCGCAGCGACACCCGATGGCGAAGCCGAGGGCCCGGCCCAAAGGGAAGCGGTGTTGCGCAAGCAACGTCGCTGGACTGCGGGAGAAGCGGTGGCCTCGTTTCGCTGGGCTTTGGTGGAATTTTAAGGAAGGTGGTTTGCCCGATTTTGAGGCAACCGGATTCAAATTATCGTTGATGGTCATCAGAGGTTTTAAATGTTCGAAATGCCAACTTTGCCAATGACCTGCGCCGCTAGAACTCCTCAAGTGTATGAACAGCCCGCCCATCCAAAAGGACGGACGAATGAAGAAGCTATTTACGGATGAGCAGATGATTTTTATGCTGAAAGAGCAGGAAATTGGCGAGAAGACCGCGGACCTTTGCAGGCGCTAACGCTGGAGAGCCAGAATAGCAGATTGAAGAAATTTTTGGCCGAAACAATGCCCCTCTCTCGGGTATGTTTCACATACCCTGCCGGGCAATGGATGTGGCGGTGCTTTGAGATGTAAATTCAAAAAAATGGTAACGCCCCGTGCGAAGCCGCAAGCTGTGGGTCAATGGTGCAAGGCACATGGTGTGAGCCAGCGCCGGGCGTGTGCGTGGGCATCCCATGCGGTCACTTTAAGCCCTGCATTTGAAAATGCTTTGCGGCCCATCCCCCACCCGCCGCCGCGAAAATTGAGCACATGCCCATTTATCGGCAAGCAATCCATCACCAGTTGGCCGGTATTTCCGAGGCTTTGAAGGCTTGGGCCAATCCGCATCGGTCGCGGCTTTGCCACTATAATCTAGGGTCAGGACTCATTGATTGATCCAGAAGATGACAACTGCGGCAATCTGGA
>CAZSSS010000148.1:0-5066 GCA_964609255.1 uncultured Rhodobacterales bacterium | reverse complement strand
GGCACCATCAGCCTGATTTTCCTCAAAATCGAGGTATACAAACTCAGCGCCCATAGATTCGATTTGTTCGGCGACTTCGGGGCGCACATCAAACGCATAAGTTATGGCACCCAAAGACGTTGCCGTGCCAATCGCGGCCAATCCAGCCACGCCTGCGCCCACAACCAACACTTTGGCGGGCGGCACTTTGCCAGCGGCGGTGATTTGGCCGGTGAAAAAGCGGCCAAAATTATTGCCAGCCTCGATCACGGCGCGATACCCGCCGATATTGGCCATTGATGACAACGCGTCCATTTTCTGGGCGCGGGAAATGCGCGGCACCATATCCATGGCGATGGTGGTCACAGCTTTGGCGTTCAGCGCCTCCAGCAATTCCTCGGATTGGGCGGGCCAAATAAACGAGATCAGGGTCTGGCCTTTGGTAAACCGTTTGACCTCAACAGGTTCCGGGGCGCGCACTTTGATGATGATATCTGCGGCTTTCCAAAGCGCGGCGGCGGTTTTCACCACGCTAACGCCCGCGGCTTTGTAATCTTTGTCAGAGATCCCCGCGCCAAGCCCTGCACCGGTTTCCACCACACAGTCATAGCCGATCTTTTGCAGCAATGCTGCGGATGCAGGTGTTAAAGCAACACGCTTTTCACCGGCGAATACTTCTTTTGGCGCACCAATTTTCATCTTTTTCCTCCGGATTTCCGGATAGAATCCGGGTCACAGCCTCTGGTTTAGCGGTATTTTGCAGAATTGGGAAGTTTCATCGAATAACAAATGCAATAAGTCGCAGGTATAGAGCGATTTAGCCGTGCTATGGTGCCATTTCTTTATGTGCATTCCAACAGCGCTGTTTATTTGGTTTTTGTCCGATACCAACGCCAGAATGCAATAACTGACCAAATTCCTTCGGCAATAACAAAGGGCATGGAGCCAATAAACCAGGCATAAATTGCGGCCAATGCGCAGCCGATTGCAAAAATCAAAACAAACACGGGATGGCGGGTTTCAAACGCATAAGCCACGACCATAATGATGACGGCAACAAGGCCAAGATTGTCGATCATGGCCTGTTCTTCTGCGCTGAGGGATCGCCCGCTTCGCTCATGCAATCCATAAGACTGACGCAGGTGCATTTTTCAAATTGCTCCAATATGCCGTCCATGCGCTGCACTTCCTCTATGCGTGCGCGCAGAAATTTACGTTTGTCGCAAAGAAAGTCACGCCAATCGGCCTCGGGACGCGCATCACCAAACCCCATTTCCAGAAGTTTCTGTGTTTCAGCCAAGGTGAAACCCGCTAACTGGGCGAATTTCAGAAACCGCAGGGTCATGATGGACCGGGTGTTGAATTCACGCCGGCCAGCGACACGATTGATGGGCTGAATTAGGCCCCTTCGTTCATAATAACGAATGGCTGAGGGTGTCATCCCGACAGCTTTTGCAACAGCCCCGATCTGCATCACTGGCCCTTTCTTTCTCTCTCAATAACACTTGGCGTTCTTATATTTACAATTTACCCCCCATCAAGGCCTCAATACTTCGAGGATTTCCTGAGCAAGGGCAATACCCTGACCCTGACTTCGGATGGTTAACGTAATGGTGTGGTCGTCGCTTTCGACATGATGGTCAAGAAAGGCACAGCAGCCTATATCCAGCTCTACCAGCAGGTCGATTTTCTCACGCAGGCCGTTTACCGCAGTAAATGTCAGGCGCGCACCATCCGCAAGACGCTCTCGGGTTAACACATGGGGCGCTAATTCTGCTTTGAACCGTTTGGTTTCTGCGCGCTGTGCAGCGGGCGTAAGCGTGCAGGCAATGGGTTTTTGATTGTTCGAGTCATCCATGGTTGTCTCCTTTTTTTCATAGATGACGCCTTTGATAACGGTTGAACCATGGTTTAAGTCAACAGCTTTGTTTTCGGTCGCGTTATGTGCTGCAAAATCAGAGGTATACTGTCAGAATATCCGCCAGCGGTTTTTTAACTTTGGCGACCTTGGGCACTGTGGCATTGGCGGCAGGATGCCCGACCGCGATGATCATTGTGGGTTTTTCCGATTTTGGCCGCCCAAGCATTTCATTGAGGAACTTCATCGGGTTAGGCGTATGGGTCAGCGCCGTTAGCCCCGCGTGATGCAGCGCGGCCAACAAAAACCCCGTGGCGATGCCTACGGATTCGGGCACGTAATAATTCTTGAATTTCTCGCCATCTTCAAAATGGCCAAACCGCTGGGCGAATACAACAATTAGCCACGGCGCGATGGTTAGATGGGGTTTTTCATCATTGGTGCCAATGGGTTCCAGCGCCTTGAGCCACTCATCACCGCCGCCGCCCGCATAAAACTTGCGCTCCTCCTCCTCAGACGCCGCGCGGATACGCTGTTTGAAAGCAGGGTTGGAAATCGCAACAAAATGCCAAGGCTGATGATTGGCCCCGCTAGGCGCGGACCCCGCGGTTTTGACACAATTTTCAATGATTGCGCGAGGAACGGGCTGGGATGTGAATTCCCGCACCGAATGGCGGTTTTGCATAAATTCAAGGAATTCAAGCGCCGCCGTCTGCATTTCGGCGTCGTTCATATCGTGGCGAAACGGCAACGGCAGCGCTTGGTATTTTATGTTTTCACGTTTGAACATGGTGGGTTCCTGAACCAAAATCCAAATAGACTTAGTCAGCGATTTTGCGGCCATTTGCAATGGCTGCTTGTAGTAATTTTGCCACATTTAAAGCAATATTGATGCCAAATAAATTGTTAACAACCATTTAACGTTGTTTCGTTTGTTTCAATGGGGTATTCTTTATAAATAGCTACCCTATTTATAAAGAGAGAATAATTATGAAAAATGTAATCGCAACACTCACAGCTTTATCCGCATTCGCAATTTCCGCCAACGCCGGTGAGCTAAGGATACCTGAAACAACGGCCGAGGCTATTATGCCGATAGTGTCCGATGTAACCGACTGGAGTGGGTTTTACGCTGGTCTGACAGGTAGTTTTGTTACAAGTGGCACTAATCAATACTATTACATTGGTGTTGCTGGCGACTCATATGATTTGCTGGGCAGCCAATATGGCGGGTTTGCGGGCTATAACATTCAACGTAACAGCCTTGTTTATGGGGCAGAGATGGCGATTTTAGCCGGTAATGTTTATCAAGAGTCTGCACCTAGTTTTGTTTCGGACATGACCATCGACGTCAAAGCACGTGTTGGCTATGCCGTTGGATCTGCACTGATTTATGGTTTTGCCGGCGCGTCTATGGAAACGTGGGAAAACGGCGGAATTACAACTAACCCCAATGCATTTGGGTTCAATTATGGCGCTGGAGTTGATTATTTGATAACTAACCGGTTGTTTGTGGGTGTCGAATATATCATGCGCGATGTCACGACCGATTTTAATGAAAACCCCAATAGTCTGGGGCTTACAACAAGCGCTGTTCAAGTTCGCGTTGGTTCAAAATTCTAAGAACCATCTGATTTGGGAGCTATCGGGCGGGGCAATCATCCCCGCCCATTTTGTTTTACATACACGCCTCAAACAGGGCTTTGGTATTATCAAATGTCATCTCAATTGGATTGCCGCCGGTTGACGGGTCTTTGAGGGCCATTTTGGTCAACTCATCAATTCGGCTGGCCTCGACCCCCATTTCGGTCAGGTTTTTCGGGATACCAAGGCTGTCATTCAGCTCAACCACATAGGCGCGGAAACCATCAAAACCGCCGGTCAGGCCAAGGTAACCATTCAGCGCCTCGAAACGGTCCTCGATCGCTGCGCGGTTATAATCCAGCACGGGGGGGATGACGACGGCGTTGGTGGTGCCGTGATGCGTGCCATAAACCGCGCCAATCGGGTGGGAAAGGGCGTGCACCGCGCCGAGGCCTTTTTGGAAGGCAGTCGCCCCCATCATGGCGGCGGACAGCATATGCGCGCGGGCCTCAAGATCATTCGGGTCAGCATAAACGCGGGGCAGGTTGTCTTTCACAAGGCGCATGCCCTCCACCGCGATGCCTTGCGACATCGGGTGGTAATGCGGTGAGGAATAGGCCTCGAGACAATGGGCAAAGGCGTCCATGCCGGTGCCTGCGGTGATGAATTTGGGCATGCCAACCGTCAGTTCCGGGTCCGCGATCACAATCGCGGGCAGAACCTGCGGGTGAAAGATGATTTTTTTAACATGGGTTACGCTGTCGGTGATCACACTGGCGCGACCAACCTCAGAACCTGTGCCAGCGGTTGTGGGCACGGCGATGATCGGGGCGATTTTGTCCGCGTCGGCGCGGGTCCACCAATCGTCTACGTCCTCAAAATCCCACACAGGGCGGGTTTGGCCTGCCATAAAGGCAACCATTTTGCCAAGGTCCAGCCCCGAGCCGCCGCCAAAAGCGATGACACCATCATGGCCGCCCTCTTGGTAGGCTTTTACGCCCGCCTCCAAGTTTTTCTCATTCGGGTTCGGGTCAACCTCGGAGAACATGCTGCGCCCAAGGCCAGCACCGTCCAGAATATCCAGCGCGTTTTGGGTGATCGGCAGGTTTGCGAGGCCTTTGTCTGTGACCAGCAAAGGATTTTTCATGCCTATGGTTTTGCAGGCCTCGGCCAGCTCGGAAATCCGGCCAGCGCCAAATTTGATCGGGGTGGGATAGCCCCAGTTGCCGTATAGTTTCATGATGTGACTTTCCTGTTAGATAGGTTTTGGCCCGAGCCGAGGGTGGGCTTTTCGCCCGCCCGTGGGGGCGGATCGGGCGAAAACCGGACCGCGAGCGGCCCGGAGTTAAGATTTCTTGAAGTGATATGATTTTGGCCGTGTCAGGTTTTGGAAGCCAAGCACAGATAATGCCCCGCCGCGGCCTGTATTTTTGCACCCCGTCCAGCACAGGCCGGGGTCCAGATAATCAGCGCGGTTCATAAACACGGTGCCGGTTTCCAGCTCGGCGCCGATGGTGGCAGCGCGCTCGGCGTCGGCTGTCCAGAGCGAGCAGGTGAGGCCGAATTCGCTGTCGTTCATCAGCTTGATGGCTTCCTCGTCAGAGGAGACCTTCATGATGCCGACAACAGGGCCGAAGCTATCAAG
>CAZSSS010000147.1:0-5066 GCA_964609255.1 uncultured Rhodobacterales bacterium | reverse complement strand
TTGCTTACTTTGCCATGCGCGAAGGCGGCTCTATAAATGTGTTGAAGGTTATTAAGTTGGTATACCTCGCAGATCGTGAAAGCCTCCGATTGCGCGGCCACCCGATCCAAGATGAACCGCGCTTCTCATTACCACATGGCCCCGTTAATTCTACAACTTTGGATCATTTGAACGGCGCTTACCGTAACAACCAACCAGTTTGGCAGAAGGTTCTGGAGGATCGCGCCGACTATAGAGTCGGCTTAGCCAACAATGAATTGACAGAAGCTGAACTGGATATGCTGAGTACACGTGAACTGTCAATTTTAAGTGGCATTTGGAATGACTTGGGACATATGGATGGCTATAAACTTTCTGATTGGACGCACGAGCCGGAAAATGTTGTGGAATGGCAGGACCCGAATGGATCACGTCTAACAATTTCATTGGAGCGGATGATGATGGCCGTTGGGTTGGATCACCCCATTGAACGCGCCCGCGAATATGCCAGCCTCAAAGAAGCACAAAGCATTCTAGCGTCGTTGTAACATTGGTCTACCGCAAGGGAACCTTGTTGATCCCTTCTGGGCCAGTTCGACACTTGTTTATAATTTGCAATGACACGTGTGATATAGGTGCCAATTTGATGGTAAACATCAGCTCGCATTATTATGGCAGTGACGATACCTGTTTATTGAACGTGGGAGACCACCCTTTTATCCGTCACACTTCTTTTGTTTTCTATGCGGAAGCTAAAATCGCCAAGACAGCTCGCATCCAGAGTGGGTTTGAGCAAGGCAAATTAACACGTCAGCCCGACTTGGCCGATGATGTATTTGACAGAGTAGCGGCAGGCATCACCGTTTCGCCCGACACGCCACAAAATATTTTACGATACTTTACCCGGCTATAGCTTGGGTCATCCAACCAAATTTCTTTCCGACACTCAAGCGATGCCGTCAGTTTCCCCGCGTTATGCACTCTGCGCATCTACCTCATCCGACAGTGGATGTGGCAGGCGCGTCAGCATTTCTTTGGGGCAGATTTGCCGGAAATTCAGGCGTTCCTTATCCCAGTTGCGCAGCAGTTCCGTTGCCAGCTGGCTGTCGGTTTCGGCGGCGTGTTGTTCGATCATGAACACCAGTTCCATTTCCCAATGCGCCGATTGCAGGGTTTGTGCGATCACGGTTTCAGGGTTTAGCCGCGTTTCAAGCTGATTGTCAGGATCATAAACATAGGCCATGCCCCCCGTCATTCCCGCGCCAAAATTATCGCCAATGCTGCCCAGAATAACAGCCATACCGCCGGTCATGTATTCGCATCCATTGGAACCACAGCCCTCAACCACCACTTTTGCGCCTGAATTGCGCACGCAGAACCGCTCACCTGCGCGGCCATTGGCAAACAGTTTGCCATCGGTTGCGCCGTAAAGAACGGTGTTGCCAATGATTGTATTTTCAGCCGCCACCAGCGGTGAATTCAGCGGTGGACGCACCACAATGACCCCGCCCGACAGGCCTTTGCCAACGTAATCATTGGCGTCACCCGACACCTCAATCTTAAGCCCCGGCACCGCGAATGCGCCCAAAGATTGCCCCGCCGAACCAGACAATTTGATCGACAGGTGATTTTCTTGCAAATTATTGCGCATGCCAAACCGTTTAACAATATGGCTGGAAACCCGCGCGCCAATGGTTCGATGGGTGTTTTGCACCGCATAAGAAAGCTGCATTTTTTCGCCGTCCTTAAAGAACGGATCAGCGTCGCGCATGATAAGCGCGTCCAGCGTATCGGGCACCGATTGGCGTTTGCGATTACGGTCATAACAAATGTCGTGGCCTTCATCGACGCTGATCAGCATCGGGTTCAGGTCCAGATCATCCAGATGCGCCGCCCCGCGCGACACTTGGCTAAGCAGGTCGGCGCGGCCAATGACTTCGTTTAAGGAACGCGCCCCAAGGCTGGCCAAAACTTCGCGGACTTCTTGCGCATAAAAGGTGATCAGGTTCACCACTTTGTCAGCCGAGCCGGTGAATTTCCTGCGCAAGCGTTCGTCTTGCACACAAATGCCCACAGGGCAGGTATTTGACTGGCATTGCCGCACCATAATACAGCCCATCGCGATTAAGGCAGCGGTGCCAATGCCAAATTCCTCAGCGCCCATCATGGCTGCCATGACAATATCGCGCCCCGTGCGAAGCCCACCATCGGTGCGCAATGTCACACGGTCACGCAAACCATTCATCGCCAAAACCTGATGCGCCTCGGTCAGGCCCATTTCCCACGGCAGGCCGACATATTTGATGCTGGTGGCCGGCGAGGCCCCCGTGCCGCCATTATGGCCCGAGATCAAAATCACGTCAGCCTTGGCCTTGGCCACGCCCGCCGCAATGGTGCCCACGCCCGATTGGGCCACCAGTTTCACGGTAACCTTGGCGCGCGGGTTGATCTGTTTGAGGTCATAAATAAGCTGGGCCAAATCCTCAATGCTGTAAATATCATGGTGCGGCGGCGGTGAAATCAACGTCACACCCGGGGTGGAATGGCGCAAACGCGCAATCAGTTCCGTGACCTTGATGCCGGGCAATTGCCCGCCCTCGCCGGGTTTGGCACCTTGGGCAACCTTGATTTCCAGTTCTTCGCACTGGTTCAGATATTCAGCCGTTACGCCAAACCGCCCCGAGGCCACCTGTTTGATTTTCGCGCTTGGGTTATCGCCATTTGGTTCGGGCACAAAATGCGCAGGGTCTTCGCCGCCCTCGCCGCTGTCAGATTTTGCACCGATGCGGTTCATCGCGACATTCAGGGTTTTATGGGCCTCGGGCGACAGCGCGCCGAGGCTCATGCCCGGGGTCACAAAGCGTTTTCGGATGGTGGTGATGCTCTCGACTTCATCCACCGAAATCGGCGTCACGTCCTTTGAAAAATCCAGCAGATCACGCAGATGGATCGGCGGGGCGGCTTGCATTAGCTTGGAATATTGTTTCCACAAATCAAACGAATTGCGATCACAGGCCGATTGTAACAGATGCATGTTTGACGCGCCCCACGCGTGGGTCTCACCGGATTTGCGCAGTTTGTAAAACCCGCCGATGGGCAAAACATCGGTGCCGCTAAGCCAGCCTTTGGCATGAACTTCGCTGATCTTGGTTTGAATCCCCGCCACACCGATGCCGGAAATTCGGCTGATCATGCCGGGGAAATATTCTGACACCATGGCGCGTGACAGGCCCACGGCTTCAAAATTCAAACCCCCACGATAAGATGAAATAACCGAAATGCCCATTTTTGACATCACCTTAAGCAGGCCCTGATCGATCGCCTCACGATAGTTTTCAATCGCCTCGGCATGGCTGCATTCAAGCAAACCGCGATCAACGCGATCAGCCAAGCTGTCCTCAGCCAGATAGGCATTCACAGTTGTTGCCCCGCCGCCAATCAGCACCGCAAAATATTGCGGATCAATGCATTCGGCTGAGCGCACATTGATCGAGGTAAAGGTGCGCAAACCCTTTTTGGTCAGCCAGCTATGCACCGCCGAATTCGCCAAGATCATCGGCATTGGAATGCTGGTTTCTGACTGATGTTGGTCGGTCAGGATAAGATGGGTCGCACCGGCGCGCACCGCCTCCTCGGCCTCCAATCGCACACGCGTCAACGCAGATTGCAGCGCATTCGCATCATCATTTTTGGGGAATGTGCAGTCGATTTCCACAGCCGTATCACCAAAATATTTGACCATCTCGGCAAAGCGCGCGTTGGATACAAACGGGCTTTCGAGCAGCAATGTTTCGGTTTGGGCGCTGGATTGGTCCAGCACATTTTTCAGATTGCCAAAGCGGGTTTTCAGGCTCATGACCCGATATTCGCGCAGGCTGTCAATCGGCGGGTTGGTCACCTGACTGAAATTCTGGCGGAAAAAATGGCTAAGGGGGCGGTATTTTTCCGACAAAACCGCGCTTGGCGTGTCATCCCCCATTGAGGCCAGCGTTTCCTTGGCGTCCTCGGCCATCGGGTGCAGGATATTTTCCAGCTCCTCCAATGTATACCCCGCCGCGATCTGGCGTTTGCGCAGATCAGCCCCCGCAAACAGGGTTTTGGCGGTGTCAAAGGCGCTGATTTCATCAAGATTGGTGATTTTCTGCGCCCATTCGCCAAACGGGCGGCTGGCGGCCAGCATGTCTTTTAGCTTGGCATCATGCCACAGCTTGCCCTCAGCCGTATCAACCGCAATCATCTGCCCCGGCCCAAGCGCACCTTTTTCAATGATATTCGCCTCGGAAACCGGCACCATACCGGCCTCGGAACCCGCGATCACCAGCCCGTCACTGGTCACAACATAGCGCATCGGGCGCAGGCCATTGCGATCCAATCCCGCACAAACCCATTGCCCGTCAGTCATCGCCAAGGCGGCGGGGCCGTCCCATGGTTCCATCACCGCGTTGCAATATGAATACATATCCTGTCATGCTTTGGGGATGGCGGTGGCGGTGTTTGACCAGCTTTCCGGCACCAGCATGGTTTTGACCATCGGGGCGCTGCGCCCAGCCCGCACCATCACTTCAAAAACTGAATCAAGCGCCGCAGAATCAGAACTGCCCGCCGCCACAACCGGCTTGATATCTTCAGCGGTGTCACCAAAAGACGCGCTTGCCATGCGGATTTCGTGGCTTTTCATCCAGTTTATGTTGCCCTTCAGGGTGTTGATTTCACCATTATGCGCCAGCATCCGAAACGGCTGCGCCAACCACCATTGCGGGAAAGTATTGGTCGAATAACGCTGATGATAAATCGCATAAGCTGATTCAAAGCGGTCATCCATCAGGTCGGGGTAAAACACCGCCACCTGTTCGGCCAGCATCATGCCTTTGTAAATCACCGAGCGACACGACATTGAACAAATGTAAAACTCGTTGATCGAGGCCGCGGCTTTTTCAATGCGCCGCCGGATCACATAAAGCTCGCGCTCGAATGTTTCCTCATCGACGCCTTTGGCGTTGGAGATCAGAATTTGTTCGACCTCGGGGCGGGTAGCGTTGGCCTTTTCGCCAAGACACGAGATATCAACCGGCACATGCCGCCAGCCA
>CAZSSS010000146.1:0-5109 GCA_964609255.1 uncultured Rhodobacterales bacterium | reverse complement strand
ATTGCCAAAGCCGCTTTGCCTGCCGGAAAATGTCACCACGCCGTCTGCGGTTGCATAAATCGGGTCACCGTTGCCCCCGGCCAGATCAACGCCTTTGTGCTGGCGGCCGCCGCGGGCTCCGAACCCGCTGGTATAACGAAAAGCCGTGCGAACCGGCATTGCAATGGGTAATTTACTGGCGGCCATATTCAGCATGGCAACCCTGTCTAGTTCACCAAGAACCTGATCAATGCGCAGGTCAAGCGGGCTTAATGCATCAAGGGCCACATCGTTGCTTAACCCGCCGGTGCCCGAATAATTCTGCTGCACATTGGCCAGAATACTGTCAACATCCATCCCCACCGCATCAAACATGGCTGACAAAGGCACCAGCGAAACCTCAATCGCGCTTTCGAGCTGGGTCAGCATCCGGTCTTGGCGCTGCGCTGATAATTCACGCTGCAATTCCATTGCGCTTATGTGTTCATTCAGGGTTGCGATATCCATTTGAGTGGTATCGCGGGTTTGAACGGCATCAGCCAACGCGGTGGTCAGGGTTTCGATGGTGGTTAGCACGTCTTCCTCAACGCCCAGCCGTTCTGTCATCAATGAACGCACCGAGCTTAGTTCGACCTCAAGATTTTCACCAGTGGTCACTGCGCTGTCCCGCTGGCTTAACATATCGGCCAACTGAGTGCGTAGCACAGCAAGATTGCTGTCAAGGTTTTGCTGCTCAGCGCCCATGCTTAATATGCTTTGCTGCTGGTGCATTAACTGTTCTTGCGCAATAATAATGCGGCTTGTAACACCGGATAACTGGCCGGATAAAAGATCCCGCTCAACCTGCAAAGCCTGTAAACGGTTTTCATACGCCAAGGTTAAAATTGCGGAACGCTGCCGCATTTTGTCTTCTCCGAGGCTGGAAATAATCAACGTAGCCGTTGCAATCACCGCCCAAATCACCAGCGCAAACAGCAATGAACCTGTCATCAACCGTTTCACGGGCGACAAGGTAAAGCTGCGGATGCCGTGCTTGTCGGTCATTGTGATGGTTTGATCCGGTAAAAAATGCGCCAAACCACGGTCCGGCACCTTTACAAGCATTTTTCCTTTTTCAACCATCAATCGAGCCACCCGCCAAAACATCTCTGACACAGGCAATAAAGTCTTAACGTCTTTGTTTCAAGGCGCTTGCCCGCATGCGCACCATTTGTCACGCCAATAAGCCATTTTCCGCTAGATCGTTTTAACCCGGTTTTTGCAATTAACCAAACTAAGTGCTTTTCACTCTGCAATGGCGGCGTTAAATGAGCCATACCTTTTTGAAAGTAATGCCATGCTTACCCTTGCCGATTTTGATTTTAACCTGCCCGAAGACTTAATCGCCCTGCGCCCGGCAAAGCCACGGCCATCGTCGCGTATGCTGGTATCCGATTGCGGTAAAATCATCGATTCCAACGTTTCGGAGCTGGGGAGCTGGCTTAAAAAAGGCGATTTACTGGTGTTTAACAACACAAAAGTAATTCCGGCGCGTATTTCCGGTTTACGCAAACGCGAAACCATCCATGGCTCGGGCGAATCCAAAATTGATGCAACGCTGATTGAGCGCCTTGATACGCGCACATGGAAAGCCTTGGCGCGGCCGCTAAAGCGGTTGCAGCGCGGCGATATAATCTGGTTTGACGGGTTCTCGGCTGAGGTTCTGAACAAAGAAGACGGCCAAGTGACGTTGGAATTTGACAAAGAAGCTGACGCGCTGGATGACCTTATCGCCAAAACCGGCCAAATGCCTTTGCCCCCTTATATCGCGTCAAAACGCCCGGCAGATGCCCAAGACCACACCGATTATCAAACCGTTTTTGCCAAACATATCGGCGCAGTGGCCGCCCCCACCGCATCGCTGCATTTTGACGAGGCACTTTTGGCCACCCTGCACGCCAAGGGCATTGGTTCAACCGAAGTCACGCTGCATGTCGGGGCGGGGACATTTCTGCCTGTAAAAGTTGATAATATCGCGGATCATAAAATGCATTCGGAATGGGGGGAGGTCAGCGAGCAAGCCGCGCGCGACATCTCCGAAACCCTGAAAAACGGCGGGCGGGTCATTCCCGTTGGCACAACCGCATTGCGCCTGATCGAAACGGCGGCAACAGGAATTGGTCAAATCGAGGCATGGTCCGGCGACACAGATATTTTCATAACCCCCGGTTTTGAATTCAAAGTAACAAGCGGCCTTATGACCAATTTTCACTTACCAAAATCAACATTGCTGATGCTTGTTTCTGCGCTTGTCACCCATGAAAACCTGCCCAAAATCTATTCCCATGCGATTAAGAACCAATACCGGTTTTTCTCCTACGGGGATTCTTCGTTATTGTTTCCCGAAACGACATAAACAGGTCGGTTTTGCATTAGAACCCCATCCATATTTCAGCAATGAAGATTCATGACCTATATTCTGAAAAATTCATGGGCGCTGTTGCTAGGTCTTTTCCTGCTGATGCTGGGCAACGGGCTGCAGGGCACGTTGCTGGGCGTTCGTGGCGCGATTGAGGGTTTTTCCCCAACCACGATGTCATGGGTGATGTCAGCCTATTTTCTGGGCTTTCTTGGCGGGTCAAAGCTGGCACCGATTATGATCGCACGGGTGGGCCATGTGCGGGTGTTTGCAGCCCTTGCCTCAACCATTTCAGCGGCGTTCATTGTTTATGCTGTTGCGCCAGACCCATATGTATGGGCCGCGATGCGGTTTGTTGTCGGGTTCAGCTTTTCGGGGGTTTATGTGGTTTCGGAAAGCTGGCTGAATGACAGCGCAACCAACGAAACCCGAGGGCAGGCGCTCAGCGCTTATATGATCGTGCAAATGGCTGGCGTTGTGGCCGCGCAGGTGGTGATGAATTTTGCCGATCCCTCTGGTTTTATTCTTTTTGCAATTATTTCTATTGTTGTGTCGGTGTCGTTTGCGCCGATCTTGCTGTCGGTCAGCCCGGCGCCTGTGTTTCACACCTCAGAACCGATGACCATGAAACGCCTGTTTAAAACATCACCCCTTGGGTTTGTTGGTTCAATCATTCTGGGGGCGGTGTTTTCGATTATGTTTGGCATGTCAGCGGTTTATGGCACAGCCGCCGGGCTGTCTGTGCCCGAAATATCCATTTTCATCGGGACCATTTATACCGGCAGCGTTATTTTGCAATATCCTATTGGCTGGCTGTCAGACCGCATGGACCGCCGGTTATTGATTATTTTTATTACTGCAATTTCGGCGGGGCTGATGCTTTTTGGCATGATTTGGTCCGCCTCGTTTTATGTGGTTTTGGCTTTGGGTTTTGTCATTGGTGGTTCCACCAGCCCGCTTTATTCGCTGCTTATTGCCCATACCAATGATTATCTGGCCCATGAAGATATGGCCAATGCATCCGGCACATTGGTATTCATTGGCGGAGTTGGCGCGATTGGTATGCCCGTTTTTGTGGGATACACCATGACAGTGCTTGGTCCCAATAGCTTTTTCTATACGCTGATTGGCCTGATGCTGTTGATTTCAGCATATGGCACATATCGCCTGACCCGCCGTGAGGGTATCAGCATTGAAGAAACCATGCCCTATACGCCGATCATGCCCCAGTCATCGCCAATTGTGGCTGAGGTCGCGCAGGAAATTGCGATTGAGGCGGAAATTGACGCAGATGAATAGGTTTTACTAGCGAATCATTTTGCATCGTGTCTTACTGGAAAAAATACCAATGCGGAGCAGGCAAATGGATATTTCACACGAGGAAATCCTCGACTTTTGGCAAAATGAAATCACCGAACCCGGGTGGTATGTGCAAGACGATGCCATAGACCAGAAAATCCGTAATCGCTATTTGGAAACGTGGCAGAAAGCACGGGAGGGCGGTTATGACCATTGGGGGTGTCGCCCAAGCCATTCTTTGGCGCTGTTGATCCTGCTGGACCAGTTTCCGCGCAACATGTTTCGCGGCTCGGGGGAATCATTCGCAACCGACGCAAAGGCGCGCAAAATCGCAAAACGCGCGATCTATATGCGCAATGATCTGAAAATCGACAAACCCATGCGGCAGTTCTTTTACCTGCCCTTGATGCATTCCGAAGTGCTGGCTGATCAAGATACCGGGGTGCGCATGTTTAAGCTGCGTATGGACCCGGAGGGCACATTATTGCACCCCCGCGCCCATCGACAAGTCATCCGCGAATTTGGCCGCTTTCCCTATCGTAATGACGCCTTGGGGCGCGCCTCTACCCCCGCAGAGCGGGAATACCTTGAGGCTGGCGCCTATATGCACACTGTCAAAAGCCTGGAAACCCAAGGCAAAGCCTGAGCCAAAGCCGAGCGAAGCGAGGCCACCGCCAACGGCAGGTTTGGGCGCGAAATAACACTCCCGCCCTTCGGTTGGGCATGGCCTCACTGCGTTCGGAGACCAGAAATGACTTTGTTGTAAAGTTTGTCAACGGCTATTCAGCTCATAGGAGGTTTTAGCTACAGTTCAGCGATGAATGGGGCCTTCTCTACTCGAACTTTATTTGATACACCTTATTTGATACTGTAGCATGAAGCCTCGAAACGGACACTGAATTATGACAAAGAGAATTGCGGTATTTAATCATAAAGGCGGAACTGGGAAAACTGTTTCCACATATAATATCGGTTGGAAGTTGACGGAAAAGGGCCATCGCGTTTTATTGGTTGATGGCGACTCACAGGTGAATTTAACAGCCTTAGCACTCGGTTTTGACCGCTTCGACGATTATTACGAGGACGACGAGACGCGAACAAAAAACATCAAAGATGGCGTAGCGCCAGTTTTCGAGGGTAAGCCCTCAGCTATTGAAGCATTCGATTGCCCGAATGCGATAAACAATGATGACATGTTTATCCTTCCAGGGCACGCAGATCTTGCAACTTATGAAGGGCAATTGAGCTTAGCGCAGGAAACTGGCGGATCTCTTTCTGTACTGAAAAACCTTCCCGGTGCGCTACAGGCTCTAATTGCGGCAATCGAAGAACATCACGAAATTGATTATACATTAATTGATCTAAACCCTGGACTGGGTGCTATAAATCAGAATTTCTTCATGGCGTGTGATGCATTTGTAGTGCCTACAAAT
>CAZSSS010000145.1:0-5119 GCA_964609255.1 uncultured Rhodobacterales bacterium | reverse complement strand
CAAATTCCACTGATTTTGGCCTGTCATCCGGTGTTTGCACCAATGATCTGAACCGCGCGATTGCCTATATCAACGGGCTGGATGTGGGCACTTGCAACATTTGGGAACAACCCGGGTATCGCATTGAAATGTCGCCCTTTGGCGGTATCAAAGACAGCGGGAATGCGGTAAAAGAAGGCGTATTAGAAGCGATGAAATTCTTTACCAATGTAAAGACGTATTCGCTGCCCTGGCCCGGTTGAGGTAAATGACCACTGGCATGGTGATGATTGTTCTGCTGGCGGCATTGCTGCATGCAACGTGGAACGCATTGATCAAATCAGCATCAAACCGTCTGGTGGTGCTGGGGATGTTGAATGTCGGCCATGTGGTTTTCGGCATTTTTCTGGTTGCCATCAGCCCGCTTCCCGATAGGGCAAGCTGGGGGTTTATTTTGGCCTCGACTATTATCCATTTTGGATATTATTACCTGTTATATCAATCCTATAGGTTGGGCGACCTTAGCCAAGTCTATCCGATTGCGCGGGGCATGTCGCCGGTTTTGGTGGCCTTGGGCGCACAGGTTTTTGCCGGAGAAACCCTGTCGCCGCTGGCATGGCTGGGTGTGCTGACGGTCTCTGGGGGGATATTCATGCTGGCGGGAGATGTGTTTTCTGGCCGGGTGACAAAACTGGCGTTGGCGGCTGCGTTGGGAACCGGCGCAATGATTGCCAGCTATTCGCTGGTTGATGGCATTGGCGTGCGCCTTGCGGGCAGCGCCACGGGTTATATTGGCTGGCTATTTGTATTTGAGGGGCTGGCGGCGGCGGCAATTTTTCGCGAAATCGGTCGGCGCGGCCTGAAATTGCCCAAACGCACGCTGTTGATTGGCCTGTTGGGGGGGCTGGTCTCTGCGTTGGCCTATGGGTTGGTGATATATGTGAAATCGGTTGCACCACTGGCAATGGTATCAACGCTCCGCGAGACATCTGTGGTAATTGCCGCGCTAATCGGTGTTGTCCTGCTGGGTGAGCGGCCCTGGAGATTACGCTTGGCCGCCAGCATTGTGGTCGCAATGGGCGTTGTGATTATGGGGTTTGGCGCAATTTAAACCAAAACCTTGAATCGCAGCGGTATGTTAACAACCGGATTGTCCTTGATCATTTTTGGTTTGTTCAACGCATAGATCGGGCGGCGGGTTTGCTGCAAATTTCGAGCGACCGGAAAATAGGTATCGCCATCAAGCGGGGTTGCATTGGCAATGATCTTCAGCAAATTCCCGCGTTTTTTCATGTGCTTACCCCAGCCGGCTTCAATCAAATCCGGGTCATTTTCGCGCAATTGCGATTGTTTTTGATCAACCATGCCAAAATGAAACAGAAATAAG
The DNA here is from genome assembly GCA_964609255.1 of uncultured Rhodobacterales bacterium. Taxonomy (GTDB): domain Bacteria; phylum Pseudomonadota; class Alphaproteobacteria; order Rhodobacterales; family Rhodobacteraceae; genus UBA3077. The sequence continues at coordinate 3,753 of CAZSSS010000145.1, read as the reverse complement.
TTCGGATCAATTTTGAAATTTTTTCCCTTGATGCGATGCATCCCCGCACCCCAAGTGACAGGTTTCATGATGATTGAGGGCTTGGTATAGCGTGAGGACAGAGCCGCAAAGCCACGTTGGGACAAAAGCGGCTGGGAAAAATCGGCGGGTTTTTCGAGATCAATATGCTGGCCGACATCCATCCCGAGCGGCGAATAGGAGGAGCGCGGCGGCAATTCTGAAAGGTATTCTGCCAAAGAAAGGTCGGTATGGGGGTCAACCACGATGAATTCGTCGATGTCTGTGCCGATCACAATATCATAGTGAAACAACAGCGCGGCGGCAATTTTTGACATCACGCGTGCCCGGTTTTTGTCAGCTTTGACAAGCTGCGCGTTGACCTTCGGGAGGAAAATGCAGTTTACATCACCAATGCCGCTGGGCAATTCTTGGTCATGGCCATCAAACAGAATGAACAGGTTTTTCGGGCCAAGTTCGGCACCGTAATATTCAACCCATTTTCGCACAAACTGTTCGTCGTTGCGAACCGTGGTCAGGGCACAAATTGCTTTGGTCATTTGGTTTCCAAATCGTTGTATTCACGGTTAAATGCCATGAATACACCAAAGCCGCAAGGTTAACGGCGTCTGCGTCGGCGGCTGCCTGCATCGCCTGAATTGGTGTTAAACGACACATCGGGCAGGTTGGTTATGGTTTTTAGAATTGGAAACGGCGCGGTCGCGTGTGGAATACTGGAGGCCTCGACAAAATGGTCTTGGAACTTGTCTTCCATAGCCGTTTCAATCTTTTCAATCTCACGCACGGTTTGTTCAATCTCAGCGCGGGCGTGGTAATTCAACAAAGCAATACGCGCGCCCGTGCCTGCCGCATTACCGGCTGATGTGATCTTTTCCAGCAGGCAATCGGGGATCATGCCCAACACCATGGCGTGCAGTGGCGAGATATGGGCGCCAAAGGCTCCTGCGAGCACCACGCGGTCAACTGTATCAACCTCTAGCTTGTCCATCAAAAGCCGCGCACCGGCATAAAGCGCGGCTTTGGCGAGCTGAATGGCGCGGATATCGCCGTTGGTGACGGTGATCAGGGGGCCACCATCTTTTGTCCCGTCAAAGACCACATATGAATTGGTGCGCCCGTCAACGATGCAGCGGGATGTGCCGACCTGTGCGGCGGAACCGATTAGGCCGCTGGCGTCCAGAATGCCGGCCATGCGCATTTCGGCCACGGCCTCAATAATGCCGGACCCACAAATGCCGGTGATGCCGGATGAAAGGACGGCTGCGTCAAACCCAGCCTCGTCTGACCAAATATCCGAGCCGATAATGCGGTAACGCGGTTCTTTTGTGACCGGATCAATACGCAATTTTTCAATGGCGCCGGGGGCGGCGCGCTGGCCGCTTGAGATCTGCGCACCCTCAAAGGCGGGGCCGGTCGGGGAGGAGCAGGCAAGCACGCGGTTTTTGTCCCCCAGCAGAATTTCGGCATTGGTGCCCACATCGACAATCAACACAAGATCGTCTGATTTATTGGGTTCCTCGGACAAGGCCACGGCGGCGGCATCTGCGCCAACATGCCCCGCGATGCAGGGCAGAATATAGAAATGCGCTTGCGGGTGCATGTTTATTTCCAGGTCAACGGCGGGAATGGTCAGGCTGTCAGCAACGGCCAACGCAAAGGGGGCTTGGCCCAGTTCAACCGGATCAATGCCTAGAAACAGATGGTGCATAACCGGATTGGCAACCAGAACCGCCTCAATGATGTGGTGCGGGTCTATCCCGGCCTCGGTCGAGATTTGCTGGATCAACGTGTTAATCGCGGCGCGCACGGCTTGGGTCATTTCAACATCGCCACCGGGGTTCATCATCACGTAGGAAACGCGGCTCATCAGGTCCTCACCAAAACGTATTTGCGGGTTCATTTGCCCCGATGAGGCCAGCACCGCACCCGAATAGATATCACACAGATGCGCGGCAATGGTGGTGGAGCCAAGGTCAATGGCAAGACCATAAAGCGGACCTTCAAAATATCCGGGCCAGATGCTCAGGATTTTGTTGGTTGGTTCGTGGATCGCGCAGGTTACAGCCCATTTGCCTTGGCGCAGGGCTGGCTGAAGCTGTGGCAAAATCTGGGTATTGGTGACAAGGCCCTGCAATTCCCATTGCTCAAAAAGCGCGGTTTTCAGGCGTTCCAGATCGCCCGATGGCTTGTGCATGTCCGGTTGCTCTACCTCAACATAATACAGCTTTGTGGCGGGGTTTATGGTGATGTCGCGGGCCTCAGCGCGCTTGCGGATCACCTGTTTGTGGACCTGTGATTCGGGGGGGACGTCAATGACGATATCCCCCTGCACCAGCGCCTGACAGCCAAGACGGCGGCCCTTGGGCAGGCCGCGAATACTGTCATAGCGTTCCTCAACGCTGTTCCATTTTGACAACGCATCTTTGGCCACACTCAGCCCGTGCTTTGGAAATTCGCCAAAGCTGGGGGTGATTTGACATTTGGAGCAAATCCCGCGCCCGCCGCAAACCGAATCCAGATCAACACCCAACTGTCGCGCGGCGGTTAAAACCGGTGTGCCCACAGGGAAATTGCCGCGTTTACCGGAGGGGGTGAAAATCACCAACGGGTCTTTTGTCATGGATGCACTCCGGTTTGATTCTGTCGGAGTGTAGCTATTTCACGGGGTTTGGAAAGCCAATTGGCGGCATGCTTGCGCTGCTTTTTGCGTTATTCGCTGTGGGATGACCATTCGCAGCGGTCAAAATCGGCGTATCGTATCAACCCTTCGGATAATCCCGGCGCAATCAACCTTGAACACCCCTCAAGCGCATCAACATTTTCAAATACGCTGACAAAACTCGCTTTCGCAGATACAGCAATGTTGCAAAGTTTTTCACCGGGGGCGAGTGTTGCGGTGATGCGGCCAGATGCGGATCCATCGCCGTTATCTGCCGCGAAAAAATAGGTTTCGGTTGATTGGTTGGTCACACAAAATTCCGAGTTTTGATCCGCAGAAGCTGTTTCAAAACTGCCCAGATAAGCAATGATATCCAGCCGGTCCGTTTCATCAGCCAATCGAAAAGACATTTTGCTGCGCGCGCGGCTGTCATCAAGATATGTCCGCAAGAATGTGCGCGGGTTCTCAAGATATTCAAAAACTAATTCAGACGACCAAACCAGCCCTGCCGCACCCGCAGCGATTATATCATCGCCATAACGATAACCGGCGACACTGCCGGCACTGCGGCCCAAAACATCGGTTAAAATCGGCCCAACACGATTGCGCGCGCCCTCACCAACCTGGTGGCACCCCGCACAGCGCGCGAATTTCTTTTCGCCTTCAACGGCGTTGCCTATTGTTTGCGCCGCGCAGTATCCAGCAATAAGCAAAAAAGTCAGGGTAAGAGTTAGTGTCAGGCGCATTGTGTTCTCCGAGATGATTGACTTTGTATGTCACGAATTGGATTCGCGCCATGGGATAGCATTCACATTTTTATCACAAGTTTGTCGAGCGAGCGTGACCCCGCGTGATCATCAGTTTACCCCCACAACATTTTGTTCGCGTTAGGGTGCCATATCACAAAAACTTCGGGAGATAATCATGAAAAAATTACTATTGGGGACGGTCACAGCAGCATTTCTGTCTGCCGGTTTCGCCAATGCTCAGGACGCGCCGTTTGGCACAGAATCCGATGTCGCCTTCGCGGCGGATATCTGGGCTGCGATGGTGGAAATGAACTTTGCCGGTGAAAA
>CAZSSS010000144.1:0-5121 GCA_964609255.1 uncultured Rhodobacterales bacterium | reverse complement strand
GCCGTAACCACAATGGCCCCAACCAGACCACTGTTTGAATCGGCAATTGAATCAACGTGGCCATGATACAACCAAACCAGCGAAGACCCATCATTTGGCCCCGGCCCGGCGCGTTCCGGCACGCCCCAAGTATAGGTATGGGTATTCCCCGGCGCGATGGCATCATCAGCCTTGTCTGCCCCGGATGTTCCGTCATTGGTCATCGCCCCTTCTGAATCTTTGGCATAGAACACCCCATGCGGGTGCGCCGAAACCGGAATTGTGCTCATGTTGCGCAAGATAACCTGAATTTCGTCGCCTACTTCGGCGCGCAAAATCGGGCCAAGGATACCCAGAGAGGCATCCTCGACCACCACCTGTTCGGTGAAATCAGCGTTGGTGTATTCGATATAACGCACCTTGTGATAAACCCGCCCAATTCTGGACGGTCCGGGTTCAACAAACACATTATGATCTTCGGTAAAAGCACCGCCCATCATCATTTCCTGACCCGCAGGTGCATAGTCCCATTCGACTTCTTCTGCGGCGATATAATAAGTTCTGGTTTCCGCATTTGCTGCGTTCCACCCAGCCAAACATGTTATTGTTAAGCTTAGTCCCACTGTCATTGCTATTTTTTTTTGGATATAGTTTTGCACTAGTATTTCCTTTTTATAGTGTTAAGGGAAAATAGTTAACGCGCACCAATTACGGTATGTATCTGTATACAAAAAAAACAATTTGTCTATTAAAAGTAATAAATATTGCGCTTTTCCTCGGGCAGATAAATTTATTCAAGAAGCCCGGGGCAAGGCCTGTAGATGATATGATTCGGGGTCTTTTGGGTTTTAAAGAGCAGATTTCACCAAAGCCCGCTTAAGCGCAGGGCGAGAGCGGATGCGCTTGAAATAATCAGCAAGCTTACCGTCGGGCATATCAAATTTGATGCCAGCGGCCCAACCGGCACAATGACCGATTAAAATATCGGGCACTGTGAATTGATCGCCCATCACAAATTCATGATCGCCAAGGCGGGTTTCAAGAACTTTCATGGCGCGTTTGAATTCTGCTTTGGCGGTTTCTTTCACCGCCGGAACCCGCAATTTTTCTGGCAAAACAAAGCTGTGTTTGCCGGCCGTCCACAGAGGGCCGTCGATTTCGTCCAATGCAAAATTGGTGAAACTATCCTGAATGCCGCGCTCCACCGTTCCGGGTTTGTGGGTCAGCTTGCCGTGACGGTCCGCCAGAAATTGCATTATGGCGACTGAATCCAGAATGCTGGTGCCCTCAACAATCAGCGCGGGGACTTTGCCCGACGGGTTGACCGCCTTGATTTCATTGCTGTGTGGGCCAGATGCCAGAATCTCATATTCTTCGCCCAGTTCCTCCAGCATCCAGAAAACCCGCATGGAGCGGGAGCGGGCTGTGCCGATGACTTGATACATGGGATTTCCTTATTTTGGCCGTAGCATAGAAATTCGGATAAAACTGCGTTCGGTTGCGGCAAATGCAGGAACAGGGCGAGAGGAACGTAACATCAGATCAGTTTCCATCAAGACCGCCAGCGCGGTTTCAAGCCGTTGCACACCCCAACTGCGGATTTGTCGGGTCATCTGATCGCGGCGCGGGCCAAAAACCGGCGGCCGCATTCGTGACAGGGCGTTTTCAGGGCTGTCACCAGAACTTGCGGCCATATGTAGTTGGCGAAAATGGCGCGTGGCTGCAATGCAAAGCGTAGTAGGGTTCACGCCCTGACCCGCCAGTTTTTGCATTTGTGGCACGATGCAATCAGACCGCCCATCAGCCATTTCACGAATGACATCATCTAGGGCAGCATCGCTTATGGCCGGGGCGCAATTGGTGACATCTTCAACGGAAACCGGTTCGGTCTGGTTCAGGGTATACAGTGAAATTTTTTCAACCGTTTGGGCAAAATCACCCGGATCAAGCGCTTGACCAAGGGTGATAATGTCGCTCATGGCTTCGGGGCTGATATTGGTTAACTTGGCTTTGGCTAGAATGGTTTCGATCTCTGCGCGGTCTGGCGGGTCAGCGTAAATTGCAATCGCATAAGCGTTACGCGCGCCTTCAAATGCTTTGCGCAATTTTGACCGCGCGTTAAGTTGCCCTGCGGTTGCCACCAGAATGGCGTCGCCGGGTTGCCAGTCTTGCAGTGCGGTCTCAACGGATTTGGTTGTTGCATCGGTCAGGCCCTCGACCAAAACAACGCGCTGGCCGGGAAAGAAACCGATGGCTTTTTGGGCATCCAGCAATTCTGCGGGTGATTTTCGTAAATCCGAAGAATCGACCCGTGACAACCGCATTTCCTCGTCGCCATTGGGGCCAAGCAAACCATCGACAAGTGCCTTGCGCCTGAGAGATATTCGCATGGCATCCGGGCCAAAAAGCAATATTGCTGCTTTGGAAGTATCGGGCTTTTTAAAAAATCCGGTGGCGTCGCGGGCTGATAATTTCATGGCTAAAAGCTGCTGGCGTTGCTGGCGATGCGGGTTGCGATCTGATCGGCCAAGGCCACCGCAAGGCGCCGGTTGGCGTCGCGCTCTGAAACATGGGTCGCATAGGCGGTGGCGGTGGCGCTGTAGGCGGTGAATGATCGCACAATATCGGTTAGAATCAGCTTGTTATCAGCAATTCGGGTTAGGGAAAAGTCTGCCTCAGCGGTTAGATTATATCGGGTAATAGAGTTATCCTGTGTAATTGCCAAGCCTCTGGAATTTATGGAAATTATTACGTCGAGCTGGTAAATCGGGGCATCAGCGCGACCCAGCCGATTTTCCAGCCTTTCGTGAAATTCAAACCCCATGCGGTCATCAACAGGCCCAAGCGCGATTTTGCCAATCAGGGATTCAGCCGTTGTGCCGCGGCCAAAAATCGGCGTGAACCCGCAAGCGCCCAGCGCCAGCGGGGCCAGTATCAGAAATTTTCGGCGATTATATAACGACATTCACAATCCTGCCCGGCACTACGATCAGCTTTTTCGGGGTTGCCCCGTTCAAAGCCTTGATCACAGCATGATCCGCCAGCGCCAGTTTTTCAACCTGCGTTTTTTGCATGTCTTTTGGCACCGATATTTCAGAGCGGCGTTTACCGTTGATCTGGATCGGCATTGTGACTGTGTTTTCCACAAGCAAAGACGGGTCAGCCACCGGAAACGGGGCGTTTACAGCCATGCCCGCGCCGCCAAGGGCCTCCCAGATTTCCTCAGATAGATGGGGCGTGATGGGTTGCATCAGCAAGGCCATGGTTTTCATGGCGTCGCGTTTCTCAGCATTGCCAGCCTTGGATTTGGCCAATGTAGTGGTGAATTCATAGAGTTTGGCAATGGATTTATTGAAGGCAAAGTTTTCAAAACCATAGGTGACATCGTTGATGGCGTGATGAGTGGCTTTCAGCAGGGCTTGCGCCTCGTCACCCCCCATTAGGGGTTCCTTGGCACATTGGCTGATTTCATCAGCCAGCCGCCAGACGCGCTGAAGGTGTTTCCAGGAGGCTTCCGCGCCCGAGCTTGTCCATTCCACATCGCGTTCCGGCGGGCTGTCAGACAGGGTGAACCAGCGCGAGGTGTCCGCGCCGAATTGTTCAATCTGTTCCAGCGGATCAACGGTATTGCGTTTGGATTTCGACATTTTGATTGAGGGGCCAACGGTGACTTTTTCGCCGGTTTCCCGCAGGGTTGTCTCGCCGTCTGTGGTGATGACCTCATCGGGCGAATGCCAGACGGGGCGGTTATTTGTATCAAGTGTTGAATAGGTCTCGTGGCAGACCATGCCTTGGTTAAACAACGCGTTAAACGGTTCAATCGCTGATTCTGGCAGGTGGCCGGTTTTGGCCATGGCGCGCGCGAAAAACCGCGAATAAAGCAGGTGCAGGATCGCGTGTTCGATGCCCCCGACATATTGGTCAACATTCATCCAGTATTCTGCATCAGCCTTATTGGTCGGGGTTTCTGATTTGTCAGAGGTAAAGCGGGCAAAATACCATGAGCTGTCAACAAATGTGTCCATTGTGTCGGTTTCGCGCTGGGCTGCTGCGCCGCATTTCGGGCAATCACAATCACGCCAAGTCGGGTGACGGTCAAGCGGGTTACCGGGTTTGTCAAATGAGACATCCTCGGGCAGTTTGATCGGCAGGTTTTCTTTTTTCTCGGGGACCACGCCACATTTGGCACAATGCACAACGGGAATCGGGCAGCCCCAATAGCGTTGGCGCGAAATGCCCCAATCGCGCAGGCGATAATTGGTTTTTCCAGCGCCGGAACCCGCCTTTTCAATGCGGCTGATGACCTCGGCTTTGGCGGCGTCAATGGACATGCCGTTCAGGAATTGCGAATTGATCAGGGTGCCGCTGTCCATAAATGCTTCGCTGTCTATCTCGTAGTTCTTTCCATCAGGCGAAACCACGGGCACCACATCCAGACCATATTTGCGGGCAAAATCAATGTCGCGCTGGTCATGCGCGGGGCAGCCGAAAATCGCGCCGGTGCCGTAATCCATCAGGATGAAATTGGCGATATAAACCGGCAATTGTTTTGTCGGGTCAAAGGGATGCACCACTTTGATACCCGTATCAAAGCCGATTTTATCAGCCTTTTCCATTTCTTCAGCCGATGTGCCCATTTGGCGGCATGTTGCATTAAACGCGGCCACTTCGGGATCAACCTCCAACGCCTTGGCCAAGGGGTGATCCGCCGAAATAGCGGCAAAACTGGCCCCGAATAATGTATCGGGGCGGGTTGTATAGACCTCCAACTGCTCAAAACCATCGGGCGCGCCAACCGTTTCAAACTTGAATTGCAAGCCTTGCGATTTGCCGATCCAGTTTTTCTGCATCAAGCGGACTTTGTCGGGCCACTTGTCCAGACCCTCCAGCGCGTCCAGCAATTCCTCAGAATAATCGCTGATTTTGAAAAACCATTGCGTCAGTTCTTTGCGTTCCACCAACGCGCCCGAGCGCCAGCCGCGGCCATTTTCAACCTGCTCATTTGCCAGCACGGTCATATCGACCGGATCCCAGTTAACACTGGCGTTTTTGCGATAGGCCAGACCTGCATCCAGAAAATCAAGGAACAATGCTTGTTGCTGGCCGTAATATTCCGGGTCACAGGTGGCGAATTCATGGGTC
>CAZSSS010000143.1:0-5134 GCA_964609255.1 uncultured Rhodobacterales bacterium | reverse complement strand
GAGCATAAACGATTTCAATCAGCCCCCGGCACGCGGCTGACCCTAAAAGCATTCTGGCTGGACCGCCGTTATCCGATTGTGAATCGCTGGCGGGATATGGGTTAGCTTTTTTTGAACAGGGGATCGACCCCTATTCAAAAAACACTCCTGACGGAGTGGGCGCAATCCGGCCTTTCATCAAAAATCATATGGCCCTATATAGTGCCGAAACTATGTTTGGGAAAAACCATGACCATCACCCGCTTTGCCCCCTCGCCAACCGGATATCTGCACATCGGCAATCTGCGCCCTGCGCTGTTCAATTTTTTGATCGCGCGGGCTGCTGCTGGCGATTTTATTTTGCGCATTGATGACACGGACCCGGTGCGCTCCAAACCCGAATATGTGGCGGCAATCAAAGAAGACCTGACTTGGCTGGGCATCACATGGGATCGCGTTGAAACCCAGTCGTTGCGCCTTGATCGATACAGCGAGATTGCCCAGCAATTGCGCAATTCTGGCCGGTTATATGAATGCTTTGAATCCCCGACAGAGCTGGATCTTAAACGAAAAAAACAGCTTAATATGGGCAAGCCGCCGGTTTATGACCGTGCTGCCCTAATGCTGGATGAAACCGAAAAGAGCGCGCTGCGTGCAGAGCGCGGCAGCTATTGGCGGTTTTTGCTCGACCAGGAACGGATCGAGTGGCAAGACGGCATTTTAGGCGCGCAAAGCATTGATGCTGCCAGCCTGTCGGACCCGGTTCTGATACGGGCGGATGGGCAAGTATTGTATACTCTGGCATCGGTTGTTGATGACACCGATATGAAAATTACCAATGTTGTGCGTGGGTTAGACCATGTAACCAATACGGCCACCCAAATTCAGATCATAAATGCGATTGGCGGCGATATGCCCGCATTTGCGCATCATTCCATGCTGACCGGTCCCAAAGGTGAGGCCTTGTCAAAAAGATTGGGCAGCCTGAGCCTGCGCGATTTTCGCGCTGCGGGGGTTGAGCCAATGGCGGTTGTGTCGCTTATGGCGCGGCTTGGTTCCTCTGATCCGGTTGAATTACATGATGATATGAACAAGATTGTGGCGGGTTTCGACATGTCTCGATTTGGCGCATCACCCACCAAATTTGACGAAACTGATCTGCGCCCCCTAACGGCAAATCTGCTGCATGATCGACCTGCATCCATGATGTCAGATGTATTGCGTGCCGCTGATGTGCCAGATAATCTGGCTGAACCGTTTTGGCAGGCTATTTGTCAGAATATCGAAACCGCCGCTGATATTGCCCCGTGGTGGCAGCTGTGTCGGGATGGCGCCGAACCGGTTATTGCAGACGAGGACAAAGCATTTGTGGCCGAAGCCATGGCGCTTTTGCCAGAGGCACCATTTGATGCAACCACATGGAAAAGCTGGACAAATTCAGTAAAGGAAAAAACCGGGCGCAAAGGCCGCGCGTTATTCATGCCCTTGCGGCTGGCATTAACCGGGCAGCCACACGGGCCGGATATGGGTAAGCTTTTACCGCTTTTGCAAAAGCTTACCTGAGGGTTGTTTATTTAGGCACGTGAACCGTCAAACCAAGCATAAGCCAGTTTTGTATTCCGCCACGATAGTAAAACAATTTATCAGCCGGATACCCGACCAAAAGCAAGTTTCGAATCGCGCGCGGGGACTGGTCACACCATGGCCCGTTACAAAACAACATCAACTTGGCTGATCTCGAAAAATCCCAAGTGCCGCTTGCCGAAATCTGGCCGCCAAGCTGTATCAACATTGGTGCCAAAAACGGATTGTCGCTGGTGGGTGTGAACAAATTGAACGGCAGATTTATCGCACCGGGAATTGTGCCCGCCGTGTAAAAATTTGCCGTGCGAGCATCAACAAGAAAGCCGTCATCGGATTGCACGCTGGTTTCCAGAAACGAAATAAGTTCAATTTCGCCAACGGTTTCAACGCCTTCACCCGCAGACATTGGATGCACACAAAACGGCGGGCAAGGCCGCGAAGTTTTAGCAAAGGCAGCGGCGATCACAGCCGAATTATCCTGATTACGTTCAATCAGAAAAAAATCATCACCCAGTTCGATTTCAACAAAGGGGATTTCTGGGGTAATGCGGACCTCTTGTGCGTATACCGCCGAAATAGAGAATATTGCCGCCGCTATTAAACCAGATAATAAGCTAAATTTTTTCACAATTTGTATTCCTTACCTTTCCAGGTTCACAATGTTCTTGATGGACATATTTCACCTGAATATGAATCTTGGCCTAACGATACCGGAAAACTGTGGAATTTCAACAATTACTATGAAAATGAATACCTGTCCACGTGCATTCACCGACATATTTAGTAAAACAAGCCGTTGGGGGGCCATTTTTAAAAAAACCACACGCCGTTCAATTCTTTCCCAAAAGATTTGAATGGGGGTTGTGAAGGTCGAAATTTAGGCTCAAACTCAGGTAAATTATCATGGGATATTTGTGATGCGATACGAAGTTGCGAAAAGTTTTGCTTATGCGTCAGAGCTGCTGTTGGCAGAGCCGGGGAAAACCATGGTTCTGGCGGGTGGCACCGATGTGCTGGTTCAACTGAAACTGGGGCTGTCGGAGCCGGATTTGCTGGTTGACATCAAACAGATAGCAGAATCAAAATCCATAGAAAAAACAAGCAACGGTTATCGTATTGGCGCGGCGGTTTCTGGCGCAGCATTGGGCGAAAACCAAGATATTTGTGGTGACTGGCCGGGGGTGGTTGAGGCCATGGAATTGATCGGCTCAACCCAGATTCAGGGCCGGGCAACACTGGTCGGAAATTTGTGCAACGCATCGCCAGCCGCAGATTCAGTTCCAGCACTTATGGCAGCGGGTGCCAGCGTCGAAGTTGTCTCAGCCAGCGGGGTGCGCCAAATTCTGGTGAAAGACCTGCCAAAATCGCCGGGAAAAACAGTATTGGCGAAGGGTGATATTATCAGCGCAGTATTACTGCCGCCCCGGCTGAACAACGCGGCTGATGCATATTTACGGTTTATTCCGCGCACCGAAATGGACATCGCTGTCGCCAGTGCGGGGGTTAATCTGGAATTGGACGTTGACGGTATTGTGCGCAACGCTCAGGTGGCGCTGGGCGCGGTTGCGGCCACCATATCGCTGGTAAAAGACGCAAGCACCGCGTTGCTGGGCAGCAAACTGGATGATGCGTCGCTTAAAAATCTTGCGGCGGCTTGTGCCGCCGCGTGCAGCCCAATCAATGACCGGCGCGGCACCATTGAGTTTCGCACAAAAATTGCGGGTGTTCTGGCCTGCCGCGCTGCAAAAATCGCTTATCAACGCGCAGGGGGTTCACAATGAGCAAAATCCACGTAGCCACCGAAATAAACGGTGATCAAGTCGAATTCCTGTGCGAACCCGACGAAACCTTGCTGGATGTTTTGCGGGACCAACTGGGCATGACCGGCAGCAAAGAAGGCTGCGGCACCGGCGATTGCGGCGCGTGCAGCGTTACGCTTGACGGGCGTTTGGTTTGTTCCTGTCTGGTTCTTGGCGCAGAGGTCGCAGGCAGCGCGGTCACCACCATTGAGGGCATGGCAACGGGCGACGCGCTGCATCCGTTGCAGCGGCATCTGCTTGAGGGCGCGGCCCTGCAATGCGGCATCTGCACGCCCGGTGTTTTGGTTGCAGCCAAAGCATTATTGGCCAAAAACCCGGACCCGTCCGAGGAAGAAACACGATATTGGCTGGCCGGAAATCTGTGTCGCTGCACGGGTTATGACAAAATCATCCGCTCGGTTCTGTCAGCAGCCGCCGAAATGCGGGGGGAAACACCATGAACGTAAAACGTGATTTTAAAATCCTGGGCACACGGCCTGTGCGCCCTGATGGTATTGAAAAAGTAACCGGCAAAGCATTGTTTGGCGCGGATACCACCGCCACGGGCATGCTGCACAGCCGCATTTTGCGCAGTCCGCACGCCCATGCGCGGATTGTCTCGATTGACATCAGCGCGGCTGAGGCCTTGGCAGGCGTTAAGGCGGTTATCACTGCGGATGATTTTGCAGACGTGGCCACCGACGCGACCCGCGATACCATGCATAATTGCATGGCTAAGGGTGTGGCGCTTTATGATGGCCACGCGGTTGCGGCTGTTGCCGCGACCAGCAAATCAATTGCCGCCAAGGCGTTGAAACTGATCAAAGTTGACTATGAAATCCTGCCCCATGTTACCGATGTTGATGCGGCGATGCAGCCCGACGCGCCGGTATTACATGCCAATCGCCAGCACCGCTCAGTCGCGGATGGCACGCCGGGCAATGTGGTTTATTACTGCGATTTTGGCCACGGGGATGTTGAGGCCGGGTTTGCCGCCGCTGACAAGGTTATTGAGCGCAGCTTCAAAACTGCCGCCACCCATCAAGGCTATATCGAACCCCATGCCTGTCTTGCCAATGTCGGGTCGGATGGCAAAGCCGACCTTTGGTGTTCGACCCAAGGGCATTATAATGTCCGGGTGATTTGTGCAGAAATCATGGGCATGGATGAAAGCCAGCTTCGGGTAACGGCCTCGGAAATCGGGGGCGGGTTTGGTGGCAAAACCACTGTTTTCATCGAACCTGTGGCGCTGGCGCTGTCGCGAAAATCCGGCAAACCTGTCAAACTGGTGATGACCCGCGACGAGGTTTTTCGCGCCTCTGGTCCCACCATGTCGGCCTCAATGGATGTCAAAATCGGCATGAATGCAGACGGAAAAATGACCGCCGCCCATGCCAAATTGCGCTACCAAGGGGGCGCGTTTCCCTATCAGATGGTGATGATGGGCGCGATGAGCGCTTTTGCGGCCTATGATCTGGAAAACGTGCGCGCTGAGGGCTGGGACGTGATGACCAACCGCCCCAAAATGATCTCCTATCGTGCGCCGGGCGCGCCGATGGCCGTGTATGCGGTCGAATCCGTGGTGGGGGAACTGGCCGCCGAATTTGGTCTTGATCCAATTGATGTGCGCTTAACGAACGCCTCGCGTGAGGGCACAAAATCCTCCTATGGTCCGACATTCAAGGCGATTGGTTTGGTTGATGCGCTGCAAGCTGCCAAAGCCCACCCGCATTATTCAGCGCCACTTGGCCCCCATCAAGGCCGTGGGGTTT
>CAZSSS010000142.1:0-5156 GCA_964609255.1 uncultured Rhodobacterales bacterium | reverse complement strand
GATTATCCAGTCATCAACAAAGGCCTTACGCACCTCTTTGGACTTCATCTCAAAGCCTTTAGGGCACTCAATCCGCAGAACAGGGCAGTCGTCTTTCATGGCCTCATCGATCAGGGCAGACGATAACCAAGTGCCAGATCCTTTGGACGGGATGCAATCCAGCTCCTCGTCCGCGCTTGATCCGTAAAAGCTGCGGATCTCTGCTGCCCACTCGATCTCGCCTTCAGCAGACCATTCTTTGCCGTTGACCAGACAGATCCGTTTATACAACCCCTGCTCAATCGCATCATCAAAAGTGACACGCACAATTTTACCCGGACGACGCCCTTCGCGCACCTCTTGGATCAGCTCATTAAATGGGTTGTTTTCGCCGTTATGGGTTGAGATTACCAAAACCTTGCCGCCCCAAATCAGCAGCGCCATAGCGGATTTCAGCAACTCGTCAGCATCATCATGGAACGCAAACTCGTCCAAGATCACATAACCTTGGCGGCCACGCAAACTGCGCGGCTTGGACGACAGCGCCATGATTTCAAAACCACTGGCAAAACTGATCCGGAAAGCCTTGATGGCTAACCGCTCTCCTTTTTCGCCTTCCTCCTCAAACATGAACTCGTGAACTTCAGAACATGCCGGGGCAAATGACTTGGCCCACATTGCACATGTATCAATGAATTCGCGCGCCATATCGAGGTTGTATCCCAGATACAGCGTATCCATGCCGCCTTCATCTTTGGCTTTGGCACTGGTCAGAACCGCGTCAGCGCCAACCGCCCATGTCATACCAACACGGCGCGATTTGTCTGTGATGACAAGTTGGTATGCAGCGGTGCTGGCGAGCAGTTTCTGCTGATAGGAGAGCAGCACTTTGATGCCAGAGGATTCACTAGATACATCAATATCTGAGAGATCGCCGGGCATTTGCTGCCGGGCTTCAGCGCGGTGTTTGTTCCACTCCGCATGGGTAACTGGTGTGTTCATTATTTCACCCCAAGAATTTTCTTGCGGATCGCGTCCTCGGTCTCTTTTGTTAAACCTTTAGCTTTAGCGACAGATTTGATTGCAGCCTCGGCCTTGGATGCAAATTCGGCTTCGACCTTGCGACGACGCTCAGAGCTGACAGATTGTGCTGCCGTTGCAGCGCGCAGCGCGTTGGCCAGCTCCATTGCACCTTTGGGTGTCATGCCCGCCTCACCAGAACTCTCCAGCAGTTCAAACACCAGTGATTTTATCGCCTCTGCAGCCATCAAGGTCAGATCATCCGAAGTTTCAGCATCAAAGCGTTCTGAAATTGTGCTGGCG
Organism: uncultured Rhodobacterales bacterium; assembly: GCA_964609255.1. GTDB lineage: Bacteria > Pseudomonadota > Alphaproteobacteria > Rhodobacterales > Rhodobacteraceae > UBA3077. The sequence continues at coordinate 3,854 of CAZSSS010000142.1, read as the reverse complement.
ATTTCACGGGTTTGCTGAAGGCGGCGCAGCATTGCGGCTTGGCGCATGGAATACCGGTTGAAGGCGCTCGGGCTTGGTGTGTCAAATTCCAGCTTTTGGGTTTGGCGAATGTCTTCCAGCTTGGTGGTAAACTCGAAGTAAATTTCGGTCTGTGTGCGCTCGCGCCCGGACAGTTCACGATTGGCCCAAACAATCACATCCGAGCAAGCGTCCGGCAATAGATCAATGCCAGATAGTCGCCCCCGACCGTTGCGGCGATGCGCGCTCATTACACTGCCTGTGGGCGCTGGATGCCTTTTATTACCGAACGCCCTTCCACATGTTCAACACCAACTAGCGTAATGGAGGCGATCAAAAGCTCACCGGCCTTTTTGATTTTGACGGCTTTGAGTTCTTCCAGTTCAAGCATGCGTTCACGCACAAAGATTCGCGACACGGCCCGTCCAGATTGCAGGTCAATATAACCCTGCAGCAATTGCTCGTTACTGGTCCGGCTTGGCTCGTCTGCCAACGCAACCAAGATTGTCAGTTTGGCAGCTTCTGCTGCAACAATATCGTTTAACTGAGACATATTCAGGCTTTCTTATAATCTAGGAAGTTTTGTTCCAGCCGTTTTACGGCGTTATTGGTTGATGAGACTGTCGCCTGCGTAGAATTGGTCACCCCGGTAAGCTCTGCAATTGCAACCCGCAATTCTGACACTTGTTCATGTGTCGGCAGGTGCTTAAATTCACTCTCCAGAGACTGGATACGGCGGTCATACTCCACCATCTTTTTCTGAACACCGACCAATCTGGTACTGTTCTTTTGCGATCGGGCAGTGATCCACGCATATATTGTTGCGCCAACCGAGATAATAATCGCAATTATACCCAGCCATTCTTTGATTTCAGAGACACCCATCATAAAACCACCCAGCCACAAAGCCGCTCACCGGTGCGGTTATTGGCGTCGATCTGCACCAATGCAGGCCGTTCACCATTGGCCAGCAAGCTTGATACCGAGGCTGGATTGTCGAACTGCACTGGCCCTTGGGCCACATCGCAATATTCTGCAACCGGCACAGTGCAAGCACTAATCCCGAGTAAGACGATCAGTGAGATCATCGTCAGTTTGGTTTTCCGCATCTTGGTAATCCTGTTTTGCGTTATGAACATCGTTAATACGCTGCTCGTTTCGTTCGGCCTTTGCTTCCGCGCGGCCCCGTTTTGCACCAAATAACTCGATAAGTTTGCCAACTACGATCGCACCAATGATGGCGACAACCAATTGTGTCAGCTTTGAATTCTTCAGCCATAGGATCAAAGCCATCCGCGTTTCTCCGCCAGATACCAGCCCACTGAAATTACACCAATTGCTGCGCCGGTCAGATATTCCAGCATTGCGTCATTGGCGACGCCGTCACCAATAATTGCGCCGGCCACAACTTTGATGCTCATGCGAATAAAAGGTGTGTAGGGCCGCAGCTTGGCGGCAAATGCCTTGATCTTGTCCATTACGATGCTCCATTTGTGATGGTTTGCGCCCGGACACCAAACAAGCGGCCACGGTTGCGCCAGACCCAGCCGCCGACTAACACAGCAATAAGCAGCCCAACTCCGATCATGGTGGCTGTGGACACATCAGCAAAAGCGATCGACCCACCGCTGCTGGCAACGCCCGAGGCAAGGCCAGTGCGCTCGACTGCTTTTGCGGCCACGGCGCGTTGCAATGTTGCGCGTGTGGCAGGACCGACAATGCCGTCAACGATTAGGCGTTTATCAAACTGAAATAATTCAACCGCATCGTTGACGGCAGGGCCAATCGTTGCGCCTTTTTCAAGATAACCAAGCTTAACCAGTTGCAAAATGTAATCGGATTGATGCGAGACAGAGATTACCGCTGCAGACGGTCGTCCCATATCTGGCCATTTATTGTCAAAAATGATCGCAGCCTCACGCCTGCGACGTGCTGCCAGTCCGAGCAAAACTTTCCCGCCAGCTTTGTTCCACAGTTTGAACCGTCGACGGGCTTGAGCCACATCATCAACGGCCCAGAACTTTACCCAGCTGGCCTTGTTAATTGCACCAGTATTGAAGTCAAACGAGGTCGCCCCTTCAATCTCATGTTGTTTTGCATTGAGCATCGCGATTTTGCAGCGGGCCATAAACTTGCGCAAATCCTCACGCAGTAAATCGGAGATCTGTTTGGCCGAAAGCTCCATGCCCATTTTAACCTGCAAACCACCAGCGGCAGAGGTATGGCCAACGCCAATCGTAATGATGCCGACCGGATCGCGGTAAGCCCGGGAAACCGAGCCTTCCTCTGTCGTGATAAAATCAACCAGTTTTTGAGACGCTTGCATGAAATGTAACCCCGTGCCATTGTTTGGCCCAAAGCTACCTTTTTCATCATATCGTAAAACAGGCGGACAGCTGTCCGGCAGGGTGGAATTATGACTCGGCGTCGAATAAATCTCTGATAGCCATTTTTGCATGCAATCGTTGCTGGATACCAGCGCGGCGCATGGGGGCATCATATGTGTTGTGGCACCTCTGGCACCAAGCACGCAAGTTTTCGTCTGAACAGTTTTCTGGTGTGTGATCTAGGTGGGCCGTGGTCAGCACAACAGTTGAACCAGTGATTGGATGGGGTTTGCCATTCTCGACGCGGCAATTTGGGAAAGCTGGTGAACCTTCACAGCGATTCCCGGCTCGATCTCGACAAGCCAAAGAGATCTCTTTCCAGTTTTTGGGATATCTGGCTTTGTTTTCAGGGCGAATGGGCATTGCTATTCCGCCATCAAAAATGCTGTCACATTCAGCTTTGTTCTTATGTTCATTGTTGGTCTCTCTAAATCAGCCAATGGGTATTATCTCCCCATTTTTCATTTAATGTGGCACACAAGGCCAGACCTTCACTTAATGAAAATAACTCTTGTCCATTCCCGACTTTGCCTGCAATCTTCCAGCATATCGTGAATCTCATTGCTGTTTTTAACTTCATGCCAAAGGTTAAGATATTCATTACGGTTGCAGTATTAAGTTTGTTGGTCATTGGAGCTGTTCTCTCACTGGTTTGGTTAAAGAAACCGCAAAAACTTCTACTGGATTCGGTCCGAAATTCTTGTGCGTTATGGTTTTCTTGACAACGCCGTTCCAGCAAAACGTGATCCGCATCGCAAAATCCTGCTTTTTGGCATACCCACATACAATTTCAACGAAATCATATTTCCGGTTACCGATGCGCTTATCCCAATATTGGCTAACGAGGCGAAATTCCTCTGTTTTTTGGCCAGCTGCAACTTCATAAAAATACTCGGATTTGAGATGTAAATATAGGGTTTTAGGCATATTCATGTTCCCTGTTTCATTTTGTGATCAAGCAGTTCTACGGTTTTTAGAGCGCAATCTCTGTCGCGTCATTCTGCTTTTGTCAGGCGTTCCTGCCCACTGTTTACGGTGCTCAATCAGACGAAGACGTGCACGTTTTTCGCCAGCTCTCTCCGGTGTTGGGTTGGAAAATGTTAAGTTATAGTTATTGGCAATTAGCCGCTCGGCAGGGTTTTGGTAATTGCGCCCAAAACGAGTATTTGTAGTTTTTTTAATACGGGTACGTCGGCGCTGCTTTTTGGCAATAATTTTTGAAATAACTGACTTTGTTATTTTAAGCAGTTTCATCAAAACAAATCCTTTTGATTCGGGTTCGGTTGTGTCCGCTGCCGTTGCCGCTCCCGCCGCACGGTGCGGCCTGTCACGCCGATCCGGCGCGCTACGTCATTGTCCGAGCTTCCCTCGGCCACAGCATCGCGCAGGCGGCGTCTGTATTGGCCGAACTGGCCGTTGCCGCCAAGGGGCAGCTCAACTTTGCAGCCA
>CAZSSS010000141.1:0-5171 GCA_964609255.1 uncultured Rhodobacterales bacterium | reverse complement strand
CGCCCAGCAACACCCGACACAAACAAGCCCAAGCCCGATGCCCATTCGCATCGGGCCCTGCCCCCAGTTTGCCATAAAAAACGTCAAAGGCTGGCGACATTTGGACAGGCATGCGTTCTTGAATGTGCTAAATTGATACCCCCCCGCGCAGATCAGCAAAACCACATTAAGCGGTGTCGAAACCGAAGCGCTGCCCGCCATCCAGCCCAGCCGCGAAAACCCAACCTGCATCATTGCCGCCACCGCTGAAAAACCAACCCAAATCATCAGATACCCGCCAACCAAATAAAGGAACTGCCCCCCGTTTGCGGCCTTGGTGTGGGTCAAATCATCAAAAACTTGCAGGCTTGGCACAAATGTCGGCAGCATCATTGCCGCTGACATAAGCAACCACATCAAAAACACGCCGGAATATCGCGCGCCAGTGGCATCAACTGCGCAGATCTCAGCCCAAAAATCAGCGCCGTATATGCGCGTAAACGCCAGCTCCTGAGAGGTGAATGCCATGCCAAACAGCGCCAGCCATGCCAGCAGAATAACCAGATAAAACAACAACCAGCGTGTGTTGCGGGCTAATGTTAAGCCCCGCATCCCTAGCTGGCCGGCATTTGGGTTTCGGCAAGCCGCGCCCAGTATGAACAGCCAATCGGGATCAAATCATCGTTAAAATCATAATCGGGGTGGTGCAGCGTGGCCGTGTCGCCATTGCCAACAAACACAAATGAACCGGGGCGCGATTCAAGCATATATGAGAAATCTTCGCCGCCCATCACCGGAACGGTTTTGTCATTCACCCGGTCGTCGCCTGCAACTTCGCGTGCGACTTTTGCTGCGATCCCGGTTTGGTCCGCGTGGTTATGTGTGACCGGATAGCCCATGTCATAATCCACCGTGGCCTTGGCCCCAAAAGCCGCCGCTGTGCTTTGGGCAATCAGCTTAACTTTTTTTGCCGCCATCTGGCGGTTTTCGTCGGTTAATGTGCGGCATGTTCCGCGCAGCTCAACCTTTTGCGGGATCACGTTATAGGCCTTGGATTCGGTTTCAAAACTGGTGACCGAAATCACCATGCTTTCCAGAGGATCAGTATTTCGCGCCACAATGGATTGCAGCGCCACCACAATATGGCTGGCCACAAGGGTTGTATCAATACAGCCCGCGGGGTTGGCCGCGTGGCCGCCAAGCCCCTCAACATGAATGGTATATTGATCCGTTGCCGCCATAAGGGGCCCAACGCGCGTCGCGAATTCACCAAGCGGCAAGCCCGGCATATTGTGCATGCCGTAAACTTCTTGCACATTGTATTTATCCATCATGCCGTCATCGACCATCTCTTTGCCGCCACCGCCGCCTTCTTCGGCGGGCTGGAATATCACCACCACCGTGCCGTCAAAATTGCGGGTTTCCGCCAGATATTTCGCTGCGCCCAGCAACATCGCGGTATGCCCGTCATGCCCACAAGCATGCATTTTCCCCTCAGTTTTGGAGGAATGCGCAACGCCGCTGGTTTCAAAAATCGGCAGGGCGTCCATATCTGCGCGCATCGCGATAACCTTGCCGGATGTGTTTTGCTTGCCTTTGATAACGCCAACAACCCCCGTGCGGCCAACGCCGGTTTCGATGCTGTCAACGCCAAATTCCTTGAGCTTATCCGCCACGATTCCCGCCGTGCGATGCACATCAAACAGCAATTCGGGGTTTTCGTGCAAATCACGGCGCCACGCGGTGATTTCTTCGTGCATTTGGGCAAATCGGTTAATGTTGGGCATGTTATTCTCCGAGTTTTTTGATGACTTGCCGGATGAAATCCTCACCGGCGTTGAATTGTTCGATTGTGATGAATTCGTTGGGCTGGTGGGCCTGTTCAATGCTGCCGGGGCCGCATATCACAGCGGAATAGCCCTCGCGCTGAAATTGGCCGGCTTCGGTGCCATAACTGACAACGTGCTGGCCGTTATCGCCGGTAATTTGCCGTGCAAATAGCTCGGCTACTCCGTCGGGTTCGGGGCGCAATGGCGGGTTTTCTTTGCGCGGGATTACCTCAATATAGGTCTCGGGGATAATGGCCTGCATCTCGGCCTCAACTTGGCGCACCAGCGCCATATAACGGTCATACCAATCCTGCGGGTTTTGCGATGCAGGGCAGCGGATATCGCACGTAAAACTGCAATCCTTGGCGGTGATATTTGAGGCCGCCCCCCCGTTAATAACCCCCGCATGTAGCGTGGTAAACGGCGGTTCAAACATCGCGTCAATTGCATTCGGCGTGGCGGCCTTGTTTTCCTCAAACCGCAGGCGCAGCCATTCAATCAACCGCGCGGCCACCATCACCGCCGAAACACCCTGATGCATAAGCGATGAATGGATTTCAAACCCCCGGATATTGGTCACAAAACCAACCGCGCCCTTATGGCCGTTCACAACCTTCATGTTGGAGGGTTCGCCAACAATAACAGCCGCAGCCTTCGGGAAGTTCTTGACCATTTCAGAAATCATAAACGGCGCACCAACACAGCCGACTTCTTCGTCATAAGACAGCGCAATCTGGATTGGACGTTTTAGGTCAGCCGCCAGCATTTCCGGCACAAGTGACAGACAAATTGCGTCAAACCCTTTCATATCGCAGGTACCACGGCCAAAATATTTACCGTCTTTTTCGGTCACAACAAACGGGTCGCTGTCCCATTCCTGCCCGGCCACCGGCACAACATCCGTGTGCCCTGACAGCACAACGCCGCCCTCAACATTTGGTCCGATCAAGGCATAAAGGTTGGCCTTAAGCCCCGTTGGATCATAAACTCGGTGCGACTGAACGCCGTGCCCCGTTAGGTAATCTTCAACAAAATCAATCAGGTCTAGGTTGCTTTCGCTGGAAACCGTCGGGAAGCTGATGAGTTTCTCCATCAGTTCAAACGCAGAATATATATGAGCCATGGGATACCTAATGTTGGTGGGGGCCATTACTTTGGCCTTGGAACCCACCAAACGTCAAGCCACGAATTACCCATTGTTAAGAAACGAATCTTGGTGTTTAATATCCGCGACAAACGCTATAAGTTTGCAAAATAATAAACTGCTCTGCCTGAGCAGACCCCTGGGAGGGAATTAATGCTAGACGCTCGTGCCACAATTTTGGATGTGGCCAACCTTAAAACCGTGTTTAATACACGCGACGGGATGGTTCATGCCGTGAACCATGTCAGCTTCTCATTGGCGCCCGGTGAATTGCTTGGCATTGTTGGCGAAAGCGGCTCTGGCAAATCTGTGACGATGATGTCGCTGCTAAAACTGCTGCCAATGCCCCCCGCTGAAATCTCTGACGGTGAGATTACTTTTGATGGCCGCGATATTCGCGCCATGTCCGATGAGGAGCTACGCCGGGTGCGCGGCGGTGAAATCGGCTTTATTTTCCAAGACCCCATGACCTCGCTTAATCCGGTGTTCACAGTTGGTTTCCAGATTATGGAGCCACTGCGCATGCATTTGAACCTGAACAAAAAAGCCGCGCGTATTCGGGCCGCTGAATTGCTGGAATTGGTCGGCATTCCCGATGCAACTGCGCGTCTAAAAGATTATCCGCATCAGTTTTCCGGCGGTATGCGCCAACGGGTGATGATCGCTATTGCCTTGGCTTGTGACCCCAAAGTGTTAATCGCGGATGAACCAACAACCGCTCTTGATGTGACAATTCAGGCGCAAATAATTGAATTAATTAAAGAATTGCGTGCGAAATTAGGTATGGCGATTATCTGGATCACGCATGACTTGGGGGTCATTGCAGAAATCGCCGACCGCGTGGCGGTAATGTATGCGGGGCAAATCGTGGAACATGCCGAGGTTTCGGAATTGTTCAAAAACCCCCAGCATCCCTATACTCGCGCGTTGCTGGAAACCCTGCCGGACATGTCAAGCGAACGGTCTGCACGATTGCGGAGCATTGAGGGCCAGCCGCCCGCGCTCAACATAGCACCCAGCCATTGCGAATTCGCCCCGCGCTGCGCACATGCGTTTGATCGTTGCTTAAAAGAAAATCCGGCGCGACGCGATGTTACGCCAAACCATGATGTTGCCTGCTGGTGGGATGCAAAAACCGGAGGGCCAGCGGATGTTTGACGAGGCTAAAAAACCGTTGCTAAAGGTCGTGAACCTTAAGATGCATTTCCCGATTCTGCGCGGGATATTGAGACGACAGGTCGGGGCCGTAAAGGCCGTGGATGGCATTAGTTTTGAAATAATGGAGGGTGAGACCCTTGGCTTGGTCGGGGAATCCGGCTGTGGCAAATCCACCGCTGGCCGCTGTGTGCTGCGCCTGTATGAGGTGACAGACGGCACAATCGAACTGGATGGCCAGAATATTGCTGATCTGTCCGGTTCGGAACTGCGCGCCAAACGCCCGGAAATGCAAATGATTTTCCAAGATCCGCAAGCCAGCCTTAACCCGCGCATGACCGTAGGGTCGATCATTGCCGAACCGCTGTCCGAACATCGCAACATGACCAAAGCTGAGCGCCGCGCCCGCGTGGATGAACTGATGGACGCTGTGGGTTTGGCGCGCCGGTATGCTGACCGTTATCCGCATGAGTTTTCAGGCGGCCAACGCCAACGCATCGGCATTGCGCGCGCCCTTGCGCTGAACCCGAAATTTATCGTCTGCGATGAGCCAATTGCGGCGCTTGATGTCTCTATTCAGGCCCAAGTCGTAAACCTGCTGGAAGACTTGCAAGACAGTCTTGGCTTAACATATCTGTTCATCAGCCATGACCTGTCAATGGTGCGCCATCTGGCGGATCGTGTGGCGGTGATGTATCTGGGTAAACTTGTTGAACTGGCGTCAAGCGAAACGCTGTATACCGCAGCCAAACACCCCTATACGCAAGCGCTGTTATCAGCGGTTCCGCATCCAGACCCAAGCAAAGCCGGCAACATAGACCGCGTTATACTTGAGGGCGATGTGCCCAGCCCGGCCAACCCGCCAGAGGGCTGCAATTTTTGCACCCGCTGTCCGGTGGCCATCGATATTTGTCAAAAAGACGAACCAGAATGGCGGCAAATTGGCGAAGGTCATTTTGCCGCTTGTCACTTAATCGAATGAAGATGCGGGCCAACCGCACGATAATAAAATATTTGCAGCAGAGGAGAAACTCGCAAATGAATATCAAACATCTTATGGCATG
>CAZSSS010000140.1:0-5181 GCA_964609255.1 uncultured Rhodobacterales bacterium | reverse complement strand
CGCCTTTGGCGTGGCAGCCAAAACAATAATAGAACCCTTTGCGGTCATCCACATGAAAAGACGCGGTTTTTTCGGTGTGGAACGGGCAGGGCGCCCAATAATCGCCTTTGCCAGCGTTGGTTTTTTTGGCTTCCCAGATGACTTTGCGCGCCACCACTTGCGCCAGCGATAATCGCGTGCGCAGGTCTTCAACAAATCCGTCGGGCAGGCTCATTTGATTTCTACGGTTTGGCGCAGCGTGCCATCGAGATTAAAGATATGGATGTATTCCGCCTGGTCTTTTTCACTGATTATCGCCACCCAATCACGGCCCAAGGTTACGGCGGTGGTTGTCTGCCCGTCTGGCAGGCTGATATTTTGCGGGATTTCAGGAGGGGGGGTCGCGGGGGACGCAAAGCGGATGACAATCACGATGACTACGGTTATGAAGCCAAGAATTAACACAATGGTCAGCGCGTTGACCAACCGCCGGAGCGTTCGCAGGTGCTTTGGTTCTTCAAATGGGGCATCCATGACGGCACTTTCTGAGATTCTTAACCTTAACCTTGGTGATACCCCGCCAGCGCGGCTTGATAAAGCCCTTGCTGCATCGGTGCCCGAAGGGGTTACGTTATCACGATCACGCTTGCGGGTATTGATTGAGGATGGACAAGTATCGCATCTGGGCCGTGTCGTGACTGAAATCAAGGCCAAAGTGCAGCCCAATCAGGAATGGCAAGTGGTGCTGCCCGTGGCGGTTGAACTGGAAACGCTGGCCGAGGATATTCCGCTGGACGTAGTGTTTGAGGACGCGCATCTCATAGTGGTTAATAAACCCGCCGGTATGGTGGTGCATCCAGCGCCGGGGTCAGAAACCGGCACCTTGGTGAACGCGCTGTTGCACCATTGCGGCGATACATTATCGGGCATTGGCGGCAAAAAACGCCCGGGGATTGTGCATCGGATCGACAAGGACACATCGGGGCTGCTGGTGGTGGCAAAAACTGATGCGGCGCATCAGGGCCTCGCGGCGCAGTTTGCGGCCCATCAACTGGAGCGCCTGTATCGGGCCGTGGTTTGGGGCCGCCCGTCAGCGGTGGACCCGCGGCTGGCGGGGATTAACGGCGTGCGTTTCGAGAAGGGCAATGTGGTGCGGATATCGGGCAATATTGCACGCCATAAAACCGACCGAAAGCGCATGGCGGTGGTCAAGGATGCCGGACGGCATGCAATAACGCGGGCACGCACCGATGAGAGTTTTGGCCCAACGGACCGCCCGGTGGCGTCGCTGCTCACTTGCTGGCTTGAGACAGGCCGCACCCATCAAATCCGCGCACATATGTCTTATGTCGGGCATGCCTTGATCGGCGACCCTGTATATGGTTCGCGCCGCGCGGTGCCCAAAAACGCGCTGTCCGTGACAGGCCTTGAGGCCTTGCGCGGGTTTGCCCGCCAAGCATTACACGCCGCAACACTGGGATTCGTTCACCCGGTTACCAGCGAAGAATTGCGTTTTGAAGCACCGCTTCCGGCGGATTTTGACGGGTTGCTTATCGCATTACGAAAATAGTTTCCACGCGAAATCAACACGTTACGAAGAATCACAAAATTAGATGTCAAAAATATTTGACATGGTGTAAAGTTATTCATACATAAGGTCAAAGAAATCATACTTTATGAGGGAAAAATGACCTATACCGAAAAAAACACTGTTGTTTCCATGCTCACCGGATTGCTGGTGTTTGGCATATATGGATCAAAAATATACGAGCTTTTCCAGGACGGAAGGTTTGACGGCACGGATGCCGGGGTTTTGATGGGCAAATCTGTGCTGATGATGATGGGGGCCAGCATTATTGTGACCATCATCATGTCGATCATCTTTGCCATCGTTCATGCGATTATCACCGGCAACGGCGGCCCCAGTTTTGTGGTGGATGAGCGCGACAAGCTGATTGAACTGAAAGGCATGCAATTTTCGTTTATTGTGTTCAGTATCGGTTTTGTCGGGGCGGCGGTCTCATTGGTGTTTGAGGTCACGCCGATCATGGCGATCTTTGGGATTGTCACGTCGATGTTTGTCGCGTCGATCACCGGCGATATATTTAAGCTAATCAGCTATCGCCGGGGGTATTGATCATGGCCAAAAGCCGCGTTTCCAACATCATCCGGCGGTTACGTTTTGACCGCGATGAGATGACCCAAAAAACACTGGCTGAGACCATCGGCGTGACCCGACAAACTGTTGTGGCCATCGAGAATGCCAAATATTCCCCAACGCTGGAACTGGCGTTTCAAATAGCCGAGGTTTTCAACATGCCGATTCAAGACATATTTTCATATGAGGGGAAACCGAAATGACCCAGATAAATGCAAAACGAACCGCACGAATGGCGGGGGTTTTCTTTATTCTCGCCACAGTGGCCAGCGTTGTTGCTGCTGTATTTCTGGGGCCGATTTTGGCAAAACCAGATTATTTAACCGCTATTTCCCAAAACCAAAACATGGTGGTTTTTGCGGTCTGGTCTATGCTTGTGGCTGTGGTTTCGATCCTTGGAATTGCGATCACGCTGTTCCCTATCCTGCGCAAACAAAACGAGAATCTGGCAATATGGTTCTTTTGCGCGCGGGTTTTTGAGGCGGTTTTCTATATGGTTGCCATTGTGTTTTTACTGTCGCTTTTGTCACTGGCGCGCACGCAAACCGGCAGCACCGAATTGGCGGCACTGTTACGCAGCATGTCCGATGTCGCTTTTAATATGGGCACCCTGATTGTTTTCAGCCTCAGCGCGGTTTTGCTGGGCATTATTCTGTATCAATCACAATTGGTGCCGCGCTGGTTGTCGATTTGGGCGATTATTGGCGGGCTGTTATTGTTTGTCCAAGGCCAACTGGTGGTGCTTGATCTTAGCACTGCATCGCTGGAGGCCAGCCTATTTGTTCCCATTGCCCTAAACGAAATGGTTCTGGCGATCTGGCTGCTGACCAAAGGTTTTAACCAGCGGGCGTTAGCAAAATTGTAAAGCAAACCGGCGGATTTCCCTCTGGATTTTGCGCCACAGCACCACCCAAAACCCCACGCGATAACATTTAATTTATACCACGCCCATATTGAAATTCGGGCAATGCCCACCCATATTTAAACAAAGCGTTAAGATGAACGCAAACGAGGAGAGACTATGAGCTATGCAAGATTACCCGCTCCGTCACCGGAGCAAGGCCTGTCGCGTTACATGCAGGAAATCCGCAAATTTCCAATGCTGGAAAAAGAAGAAGAATACATGTTGGCCAAAGCATGGGTTGACCACGAAGACAGCGAGGCCGCGCATAAAATGGTCACCAGCCACCTGCGCTTGGCGGCCAAAATCGCCATGGGTTATCGCGGCTATGGCTTGCCCACCGCCGAGGTGGTATCCGAGGCTAATGTCGGCCTGATGCAGGCGGTAAAACGATTCGATCCCGAAAAAGGTTTCCGCCTTGCGACCTATGCGATGTGGTGGATCCGCGCCAGCATTCAGGAATATGTGCTGCGGTCTTGGTCGCTTGTGAAAATGGGCACAACATCAGCCCAGAAAAAGCTGTTTTTCAACCTGCGCAAAGCCAAAAACAAAATTGGTGCCTTGGAGGAGGGCGACCTGCGCCCCGAGAATGTCAAACGCATTGCGTCTGAACTGAATGTCACCGAAAAAGAAGTAATTTCGATGAATCAACGTATGTCGGGGGGTGATGCCAGCCTGAATGCGCAGATCAAAACCGATGGCGAGGGCGCGGCCGAATGGCAGGACTGGCTGGAGGACGAAGACGCGGACCAAGCGGCTGATTACGCCGAAAAGGACGAATTGGAAATCCGCCGCGAATTGCTGGCCGAGGCGATGAAAGACTTGAACGAGCGTGAGCAGGATATCCTGACCAAACGGCGCCTGTCTGAGGAAAGCATAACGCTGGAAGACCTCTCCAAGGTTTACAGTGTCAGCCGTGAACGTATTCGCCAGATTGAGGTGCGGGCCTTTGAAAAACTGCAACTCAAAATGCGCGATCTGGCCGCTGATCGTGGCATGATTACCGCCGCAAACTAGGCTTTTTGGCGGGCAGGAATGGCCGCCAAAGGTTGCATTATTGGGCAATTGGCAGGTAGTCTGGCGCAAACCATCAGTTGGATTATCGCCATTTCTCTTTTTTCATATACCGCCGCCGGGTTAACCCTGTTTCTTATGCAGGGCAAAATGATCTATCAGCCTGATGATCAAAATCTGGCTGATTGCACCCTGCCCGAGGGGGCCGTTTTTTGGCAGCAAAACGATGAACAGGGCATTCTAAGCGCAGCCGGAAATGACAAATTATTGATCTTTTTCCATGGCAACGCGGACAGCGCCTGCAATTGGCGGTATCTGGGCGTCAATCATTTGAACCCGCTGGGTTATGATGTTTTGGTGATGGAATATCCCGGCTATGGCGGCGATGCCCGCCCGCCCGGCAAAGGGCTTATTGAAGATATGATTGTGGTTAGCAACGCGTGGGTTGTTGCTGAAAATTACACGGAAACGGTGGTGATGGGCTATTCGCTAGGCACCGGGGCGGCGTCAATTTATGCGGCGCAATTTGGCGCAGACGCGGTAATATTATTTGCCCCCTATGACAGTATTTACGAGGTGGCGCGCGGGCAGGGCATTGATTACCCACGGTTTTTACTGACCGAGGATTTTGATAACATCACCAGCCTGTCAGATGTTGACGCGCCAATATCGATTGTCCACGGTGCCTTGGATCAGGTTATCCCCGCCAGCCATTCGGCCAATCTTGCCACAGTTTTACAGGCCAACGGCCGTGATGTGACCCGCAGGGTCTTGCCAAATACCGGCCATACCGGCCTGTTTGAAACCCCCTTTTTCGATACATTCTTAACGGAAATATTAACCGACTGACCCTTTTTTTCTTTGTTTAAAAAATACTCAAATCCGGCCTTGGCCGGGCTTGATGGCGCATGCGGGTAGGCATAATAATTTTTACTTCCCGATGGGTGATATTCCCTTTAGGTTATGCCAAAACGGGGGCATCAATGTTGAAACGGGAATGGGATAGATTTGCGCTGCGGGCCATTTGGTCTTGGGCGGGCTGGGCTTATTGTTGGCGGCATGAAAAAAGCCTGCAACAATGGATTTGGGCCAACATTGCCTCAGCTGGGTTGGCGATGATACTGGACCT
>CAZSSS010000139.1:0-5187 GCA_964609255.1 uncultured Rhodobacterales bacterium | reverse complement strand
CTGATACAAGTAAATTGCTTGGCATTCAAAACCTGCTTGTTATTGTGCCGCTAAAGGGGGCCATGATGCAGGCAGAGACACTTGTTCAACCGTTGCAAAACTGGGGTGCCATGCGCGCCGCATTTCGCTGGCCAACACCCCAGACCTATAACATCGCTGAACAGATATGCGAACGCTGGGCACGCGCGAAACCTGATCAGGTGGCGCTGATTTATCTGCGCCCTGATAATTCGGTGCGCGATTATACCTATGGTCAGCTTTCGCGGGCCTCGTCGCGTCTTGCAAACACGTTGAAAGCCCACGGATTACAGCGCACAGATCGCTGCGCGGTGTTGCTGCCCCAAACCCCCGAAACCATTCTGACCCATTTGGCCTGTTATAAACTGGGCGCAATAGCTGTGCCGCTGTTTACATTATTTGGTGAGGACGGCCTGCAATACAGGCTTGAAAATTCCGGAGCCTCGGCATTGGTGACCGACGCGGCCAATCTGCCCAAAATCCTGAACATCCGTGACAGGTTACCGGCGCTGAAAACGATTTATTCCATCGACCAGCCAGAAACCGGCGTGCATGGTTTTTGGCAAGAACTTGGTAAAGCCGTGGATGTGATTGACTGCGTGAAAACCCAGCCCGATGATCCGGCTTTTATCAGCTATACCAGCGGCACAACCGGCTCGCCAAAGGGGGCGCTGCATGCCCACCGCGTGTTGCTGGGCCATTTGCCCGGCGTGGAAACCCACCATAATTTCCTGCCCCAAAAGGGTGACAAAATGTGGACGCCAGCGGATTGGGCCTGGATGGGAGGCTTGACGAATATCATGATGCCAAGCCTAAATTACGGCGTGCCATTGGTGGCGCGTCGCATGGCCAAATTTGACCCCGAACATGCGTTTTGGTTGATGGAAAAATTGGCAATCCGCAATGTGTTTTTGCCGCCCACAGCGCTAAAACTCATGCGCCAAATGCCGGTAAAACCCGTGGCGCTGCGCTCGGTCGGGTCGGGCGGTGAGGCGCTCGGGGCTGAGCTGCTTGAATGGGGCCGTGAGAAATTTGGCACTACTATTAATGAATTTTATGGGCAAACCGAATGCAATCTGGTGTTGGGCAATTCCCATACGGTTTTTGCCCCCCGCGCGGGGTCAACAGGAAAAGCCGTGCCGGGCAGTGAGGTCACCATTCTGGACAGCGCGGGCAACGAGCTGCCAGCAGGCCAAACCGGCGAAATAGCAATTAAGCGCGGCGCCCCGCAAATGTTTCTGAACTATTGGCAACAACCCGAAAAAACCGCTGAGAAATTCAGCGGAGACTGGCTGCGCACCGGCGATGAAGGATCACGTGATGAAGACGGCTATTTTCATTTTTCGGCCCGTCAAGATGATGTAATCACCTCCAGCGGTTACCGCATTGGCCCGTCAGAGATCGAAGACTGTCTGGCAGCCCATCCCGATGTTTCCATGGCCGCCGTCATCGGCGTGCCAGACGCCGTGCGCACCGAGATCGTCAAGGCGTTTGTAGTGGTGAAAAAGGGCAGGGGGTCTGAGGCGTTGAAAGCCGCGCTTATCCAACAGGTCCGCACCCGCATCTCCCCCCATGTCGCCCCGCGAGAGGTTGAGTTTATCGATGCCCTGCCAATGACCGCCACAGGGAAAATCATGCGGCGGAAGCTGAAGGAGTAGGCTGTGCAGAATTGTCAAATCGGTTTTGCTAGGGTATCTTTCTTACAAACATTTTGCTAGGTATCTTTCGTACAAACATAGCGCAGGAAAATATATATGTCTAAGTCATTGGCCTCAATGCTCATTTTTGTTTCGGTTTTCTTTATGTCTTGCAGCATGCCAGACATTTCACATTTGCCACCGGCGGAGCAACTCCAAAAGATTGATGGCTGGATTGCCGAGGTGGAAAATGAGCGCGCAACAATTGGAGAAGCGACTCCATGGGGGTACGATGCAACCGATGCAGCGATTGATCAATTTTCCTCAACCGACAGTGCGCGCATTCTGAATGAGCTTAGGGCATCACGTGCAGCGCTTCTTGCTGAAAACCGTGAATTACATGCACAAGCCGGAGCAGTTCGAGTATCAGCAGCGGCAGTGGGCGCAGTAGGCACACCAGCAAATTCCTGTTTAAAAAATACGTTAGCAGACGGGATACCTGCCTATAAGAATATTTGCTCAGAGCCTGTTACCTGTCTTTATAATGGAGCAACTAATACTGGGTCATCATTTACATTTAGCCACGGAAATATCGGGATTGCTGATACCATTGATAAAAACAGATGCGTAATGGGCTACCTTGAACAGGTTGCAGAAATCCCCCTGTCTGAATGGTGAAGGTGGAATGGGTGCTCTTGCCTTGGTGCTTAAAACCCATCTTTCGCAACCCTGATTTCTGCAAACCGTTTTGCCGTAACTGCGCGTAAAAACGGGTTGGTGGCCAGTTCCAGCGCCAGTAATGACGGCACGGTGGGCAGTCCTTTGGCGCGGCTTTGTGCGATATCAGCGATGCGGACATGGAGGTCTTTGTTTTCCGGTTCAACGGTCAGGGCAAATCTTCCGTTGGCTTCGGTATATTCATGCCCCGAATACACAACAGTTTCGGGGGGCAGGCTGGCGAGCTTCGAGAGGCTCTCCCACATCATGTCCATGGTGCCTTCAAACACCCGCCCGCAGCCCAGCGCCATCAGGCTGTCGCCGGTAAACACTGCGCCATCGAAATAAAAGGCGATGTGGTTGATTGTGTGACCCGACACATCAAAGACCGTGCCGCGCAGGTTGCCCACTTCAACCGTGTCGCCCTCAGACACTTCAACATCCAGAACCGGCAGGCGGTCTGCGTCCAGCGTTGCACCAATGACCACGGGGTCATATAATTCGCGCAGTTCGGGCAGACCTTCGACATGATCGGGGTGGTGATGGGTCAGGAAAACTTTGTCCAGTTTCCAGCCTTTTTCAACAAGGGCCGCGTTGATTGGCGCGGCTTCTGGTGCGTCGAACAGGGCAACCGTTCCGGTTTCGGAATCCCGCATTAAAAATGCGTAGTTGTCCGAGCGGCAGGGAATGGTTAGGATTTCGGTGGTCATTTTTGGTCTCCTTCAGGGCAAAGTTTGGCCTAAATGAATGGGAGATGCAATGCATCTGGATGTTGTTGATCTGCGGGCGTTTTATTACCGCACCAAACTTGGCCGCTCGGTGCAACGCTCGTTGCAGGCGGCACTGCGCGATATGTGGCCCGATGTCAGCGGCATGATGCTGGGTGGGTTTGGCTTTGCCGCGCCGATGCTGCGACCATTTTTGCAGCAATCCACCAAAGTTCTAAGCCTGATGCCTGGGCAACAAGGTGTTATGAATTGGCCACCGGGGGCGGCTAACCTCTCCACATTGGTTGAGGAGACGGTGTGGCCAATCCCGGCGGGTTTTTTTGACCGCCTGATCGTGGCGCACGGGCTTGAAACCTGCGAAAACCCCGATGCGCTTTTGGCCGAGATTTACCGAACATTGGCACCCGGGGGCAGGGTGATTTTTATTGTGCCCAATCGCGGGGGCATCTGGGCGCGGCGCGATATTACGCCATTTGGCTATGGTCGGCCTTATTCGGTGGGGCAGTTGGAAACCTATCTGCGTCGTCACAAATTTCAATACGAAAGCCATCGTGTGGCGCTTTATGCACCGCCGAGCAACAAGAAGTTTTGGCTGAAATCGGCCCCGTTCTGGGAAAATCGCGGGCGTATTATGGGGCCCAAATTCATGGCGGGGGCAATATTGCTGGAGGTCACAAAACAGGTTTATGCGGTGCCGCCGGGGGGCCTGCGCGAAGCCGTGCGCGGGCAGGTGGAGATATTATCGGGGTTAGCACGGCCCAAACCTAAGCCGGTGAATAACCGGGAAATGTAGGGTGCGTGGAGACCACGCACCCTAGACACTGTATTTAAGTAAGCTCAAAATAGGTTTATTTGGACTTTGCTGCCTTTTTCATTTTTTCATTGGCATTTTTGGCCCAGATACCCAGCTCTTTTGCATAGGCTCGTATTTCCTGGTTTTTCTTTTTTAGAATGATTGATTTTTTGGCATCTGCAAGCATCTTGACATTGGCCGATTTTGCCCAAATGCCAAGCTTTTTCCCGTAATCTTGCAATTCTTCTGGTGTAAGTAATTTGCCCATAATTTGCCTCCGCTTATGATGGTGGTTTAGGTGGTTTTTGAACGCCTTTATTGCCGGAACCTTGATAGGCTTCATAGGCAGCATTGCAATCGGTATAGGCTTTTTGAAAAAACCGCTGGCATTGTACGCGTTCGGCATCTGTCGCATCCGCTGGCAATGTCAGACATTTTTTGAAAGCGGGTAGTTTCCCAAGATTTGTCACACAGCTTCCACCTTTGACAGCGCCGGTATAATAGTCCCCCCAAGTATTAGTTCGTTTATCAGCCATTCCATTTCTCCTGCTTTAAAGATTATATTAAGGACGTAACCAAATCATTTCGGCCAGACCATCGTTGTCATATTCTGATCCAAAATCTTTTTGGATAAAGCCTTGTTTTGTGTAAAATCCCCCGACTTTTTTGTGCAAACAATTTAAGGAAATATTGCCAGTAGTCGCATTTTTAACTTTGTGGACAAGGGCGGTTGCGATGCCTTGATGCTGGTTGTCTGGATGAACGTGCAATTGTGCAATACGGTTTTTATGAAAGGCAATAAACCCAGTGACTTGGTTTTTCTGAACGCAGATCCAAATACACATCAATTTAGTCATTATTGTACGTGCATAGAGCAGCAAGGTCTCTTGGGTTTCGATGGTGTCAGCGCAGTTATGTTGGGTTTTTTGCCAAATTTCGGCAATCATGGCCAAATCCATTGATGTAAACTGTGGCCTGTTGGTCGTCTTTACAATTGTAAAGACGTTAGGTTTTGCAGGCCTAGAAGCGCCTATTACTGTGTTTGCTTTGCAATGATTGCCTAGTTTAGTTAGGCCATGGTTTATATAGATAACGAGCGCCAATCCTGAAATGGAGTAGGGTGTAATTTTATATAAACACACGCAATGAGAGTGAAAGCAAGGAGGGGGGTGGCGGTTATCGTGGTCAGTGGCCTCACTGCGTTGGGTTTGGGGGATTTCATCCCCCTCGCGCCATTCGGCGCTTTCCCCCTAGGATTTTTTTGCTATTTGGAATGGATTAACCATCGGATTCT
>CAZSSS010000138.1:0-5201 GCA_964609255.1 uncultured Rhodobacterales bacterium | reverse complement strand
TTTGGTGAACACGTTGGCGGCTTTTTCCTGCCCCGGCACATACATGCCCTTGGTTTGCAGCCACAATTCATCCATCGCGTCTTTGCCACCACCTGAAACCGACTGATAGGTGCTGACAACCACCCGTTTGATGGTCGCCCTGTCATGCAACGGTTTCAGCGCCACAACCATCTGCGCGGTTGAGCAATTGGGGTTGGCGATAATGTTTTTGTTCTTATACATCTCGATATCGTCGGGGTTTACCTCAGGCACGATCAGCGGAATATCGGGGGTATAACGATAAAGCGATGAATTATCGATCACCACACAACCCGCCGCTGCCGCGATCGGCGCGTATTTTTTGGTGGCCTCGGAGCCAACCGCAAACAGCGCGATATCCCAGCCGCTGAAATCAAATTGGTCAAGGTCCGTCGTTTTATAGGTTTTATCGCCAAAATGACATTCTGAACCAAGTGAGCGGCGTGAGGCCAGCACAGCAAGTTCGTCAACAGGGAATTCGCGCTCAGCCAGAATTTTCAGGATTTCACGCCCGACATTTCCGGTGGCACCAACAACGGCGATTCTGTAACCCATGGGTGTTCTCCAAAATGAGGGGTTTAGCGAGCTGGTATTAGGCGTTTTAGTGGCGGATTGAAAGGGGCTTATCGCTGCAAAACGCGCCGATAAATCAGCGTTACCTGCGAAAAGCTGACAAATAACAGCAAATACCATGACCCCAGTTTGGCAAATGAGGTAAAGCTAAACCCCGTCGCCCCCGCATACAGCCATGTTCCGGTTAACGTCCCGATATTTTCAGCGAGATACAGAAACAGGCTGACCAAAAATGCCGCCAGCACCAATGGCATCCACATTTGCAGCCCGAACGGGGTGAAATATATCCGCGTGCGCCAGAATAATACCAGCGTTGCCAGCATCAGGAAATACCGCATATCCCAGATAAAATGGTGGCTAAAGAAATTGCCATAAATCGCGATGGCCAAAGCAATGCTCAGCCAAAATGGCGGGAACCGCGCGAACCGCATGTCGAATATGCGAATGGAGCGCGCGATAAAACTGCCAACAGATGCATACATAAACCCGGAAAACAACGGCACCCCTGCGATTTTTAACAATCCCGGTTCGGGGTATCCCCATGACCCCATCTGCAATTTGAAAACCTCCATCACCGTGCCGGTGATATGAAATAATAAAATCACTTTGGCCTCGTTCAGGCTCTCCAACCGCAGCACCAAAAACAGCCCCTGCACGGCCAGCGCAAACAAAACCAGAAAATCATATCGCGCCAGCGCGGCATCATCGGGCCACAACACCGAGGTCAAAATAATTGCCCCCAGCATCAGCCCGGCAAACAGGCTCGCCCATGCCATTTTCAGGCCAAACATGACAAATTCCGCAATGCCCGACGGCAGAACCCGGCGCATATGAGCGCCCAGCCGCCGTTCAATTCCTAGTTTTGGGGGGGTGTCCAAATTGCCAACCTTAGTTCATAAATGTGCTAAAACAGGGAATGGAACATGAAACCTTTCAAACCACAAGCAATTGCCGCGATCATCAGCCTGCTGGTGGCCCCCGCGCTGGCTGATCCGATGATCTCAAAACTGCCCGCAGGCCCGCATCTGGGCATGATCGTCGGTTTTGATGACCTGCGGTCGCGCCCGCAAGAGCCAGAGCGCCAGAACCGTGCCAACGATCTGTTTCAACAAGCCATCACAGCGGGCATGACCATTGGCCGCGCCCAAATTGACTGGCGTGATCTTGAAACCGCCCCCGGCATTTATGACGCAAACACCCTGACCGAGGCGCTGGAAAACGCCGCGCGTGATGGCCTGCATGTTTTTGTGACCTTCTCCAGCATTGATACGGAATCCCTGACCCTGCCGGATTATCTAAGCACTAATGATGGGCAGCCCCGCGATGGGCTTTTGCTGTCTGACCCCGAAATCAACACAGCCTATATGGCGTTTCTTGATTGGTTTATCCCCGAATTGGCCACACATAACGTCTGGGGCCTTGCGCTTGGAAATGAAGTCGACACCCCGATTGAGGCTGGCATAATCACCCCGCGTGAGACGCTCGACCACCTGCTGGCCGGTGCTATGCGGGTGCGCGGGCTTGACCCCGAACTGGCGGTGACCGTAACCCTGACCGGGAATGCAAACCTCCGCCTGCCTGATTTCACTGATGAACTGCTGGCGGGCATGGATATCGTGTCTTTCAACACCTATTGCCTCGATGATACCCTAACCGTGAACACCCCGCGTGACTGGCAAAACGTTGTTGAGCGCTGGAAAGAAACCGCCGCTGGAAAACAGATTTTCATCCAGGAACTCGGCTGTCCGGTTGGCTATGGCACCGACCAGATCGGCCCCAATGCCAGCCGCAATAATGGCCTGAACGGCAGCGAAGCCCAGCAAGCCCGGTTTTTCGAATATTATTTCGACCTGTTCATCACTGACCCGCAATTCCGCGCCGCCACCGTGTTTCAGCTCTATGACTGGTCCCCCGAATTATCCGGCATCTATGAACCGATTTTTGCGGCCGAGGGCCTGCCGCTGGTTGGCCAGCGTCTGACCGAGTGGCTGGCAACCGTTGGCCTGTGCCGCTGGTCTGATACCACCTGCCGCCCCGCATGGGATCAATTCCTGACCAGCCTCAACCGGCTTAACCAAATGCGCGGCGAATAACCCGCATATTGCGGTTCCTATAGGCATTCCATCCAGATATAGTATGTTTGGAATCAACTCATCAAGGAGCCTGCCATGCCCGTAACCCCTGATCAACAAGCCGAAATCGACGCGCAGCGCAGCCAGCGTAACGACACCCTGCGCGCCACCGCCTCGGGGATGGAGGCGCATTTGTATACTGCGCATAATGTCCTAGACCACGGATTTGTGCGCGTCATTGATTATATGGGCGACGATGCGGCCATCTGTCAGGCGGCGCGGGTTTCATACGGGCGCGGCACCAAGGCGGTCACCAATGACGAAGGCCTGATCCGTTACCTGATGCGCCACTGGCATTCCACCCCGTTTGAGATGTGCGAGATCAAATTGCACGTCAAATTGCCCGTGTTTGTCGCCCGCCAATGGATCCGCCACCGCACCGCGAATGTGAACGAATATTCCGCCCGTTATTCGATTCTGGACCGAGAATTCTATATCCCCGCGCCTGATCATTTGAACGCCCAATCGGTGGTAAATAACCAAGGCCGAGGCGACCTGCTGCAAGGCGAAGAAGCCGCGCGCGTGCTGGATATTCTAAAAACCGACAGCAACCGCTGTTATGATAACTATGAGGCAATGATCTCGGACGAGGGCCAAGACGGCCTCGCGCGCGAACTCGCCCGCATGAACCTGCCCGCCAATATCTATACGCAATGGTATTGGAAGGTTGACCTGCACAACCTGTTCCATTTCCTGCGCCTGCGCGCTGACCCCCACGCGCAATATGAAATCCGGGTCTATGCTGAGATGATCTGCCGGATTGTGGCCGACTGGGTGCCAGCAGCCTATAGCGCCTTTGAAGATTACCGTCTGGGAGGCGCGCAATTCTCGGGGAAGGGGATGGACGTGGTCCGAAGAATGCTTAAAGGTGAGAAGGTGACGCAGGAGAGTTCCGGTATGAGCAAGGGCGAATGGCGGGAGTTGATGGGGAGTTTGGAGGGGTGAGATTCTCGAACGAAGAAGTAGTTGCGTTTGTGGAACGTTTTGACCGTGAAATGGTTCAAGAAGGTATTCAACCGAATTTTCGGCCGATTGAACTTACGCGGAAAATCAGCAAAGAATTCAATATTTTCACTGCAACTGGTAAAAGCAATAACCCCGAAATTCAGAAACTTTTTGATTTTCATAATTCACTATACCGACCATCGGATTTAGCGGTGGGTTCAATTCACTCAGGCCTAGCTTTCCATTTAGATCTATTTTTCCGTGTTGATGTCCCAAGAGTTTATGGCACTATAAACTTAAAATTTCTCGAACACACAGATGCAACCGACGCGCAGTTAAAACGAATTTTTTCTTATAAGAATGAGAGTGAGCCTTTTGTATCAGATATCGTCGACGTTTTTGATATTGGCGGTTGCTTAGGCGGCTTTTATGGTTTTAGCCAACCTCGTGCTGAGGCGATGAGACTCTTTCGAATGTCGGCATTTCATAGCCAATCGGTCGTTGCTACGTTGTCCGGTATATTCGATTTTAAAGGCGCGATTCAATCCGCGCTTTTAAGTTCGGAATTATCAATCAAAGCTGCCTTAATTGAAATAGGTAAGGGGGAAAGATTCCTTAAAAAGGAAATTGGGCACAATCTTGAAAAGGCAATTCCTTTTCTTTGTGCCAAAGCTGGCTACGATCAAGGTGACTTGGAATTGAATATTTGCGAATTACCAAATTTCGTTTCATCGCGCTACGACACAAAAGATTGGTCGCGATCTGAGGTTTCAAAAATCGCTAAATCTTCGCAGCGGCTTTTGGCAACTGTGTCACGCAAATTTTCCGGAAAATCTTTTGGCACGAACCTGTAGGGTGCGTGGTCCCCACGCACCGCTCCTCAACCTCAAACACCAATCTCAAATATCACACCCATCCACCCCCATCGCAACGGTGCGTGGAAACCACGCACCCTACGCCCATTCTTTTGGTGCTGTGCCCAATTCCAAATCGCGATGAATTGATGAATACGGCCAATCGCCGTAGGGTGGGGTTCAGCCCACCAATTCGGCACCCGGACCAATGGTGGGATAAATCCCACCCTACAATAATTTCCTAAAGACCGGCGCCGACCCTTGGGGGGCTTAATCTCGACCCCGCGCCAACCCCAAACCCAGCGACGTGAGAACCAATTAACCATTCGCGCACAAAGGGTATTCGTTAATAATTCGGGATTATTGCAGCGAGTATATCATGCAATAAACAACTCACCCTCGATCAACGACATTATTGCTGACGCAATAAGCCAGTAGATCATTGGGTCATGGCCTCGCTACGCTCGGCTTTGGGTCAACTCTTGGCGTGATTTTATACTAGTGCCGAAAATGACGCATTCCGGTGAAGACCATCGCCAGCCCGGCGTCGTCAGCTGCGGCGATTACCTCAGCGTCGCGCATGGAGCCGCCGGGTTGGATCACGGCTGTGGCGCCGGCTTGGGCGGCGGTTATCAACCCGTCAGCGAAAGGGAAAAACGCGTAGGAGGACACGACAGAA
>CAZSSS010000137.1:1827-5208 GCA_964609255.1 uncultured Rhodobacterales bacterium | reverse complement strand
TGGATCTTGAGATCGACAAGGGCCGTATTGTCGCGGTAATTACCGAATTTGGCCGGATTGAATGCGAAAAGGTTGTGGTTTGCGCCGGGCAGTGGACGCGCGATTTTGCGGGGAGGTTCGGGATTTCCGTGCCGCTGGTCAGTATGGAACACCAATATTTGGTGACCGAAGCAATACCCGGAATGCCCAAAAACCTGCCCACCCTGCGCGACCCTGACCGGCTGACTTATTACAAGGAAGAAGTCGGCGGGCTGGTCATGGGCGGTTATGAAAATAATCCGATCCCCTGGGCTGTCGGAGGCATTCCGAATGGCTTCCATTATACACTGCTGGACAGCAATTTTGACCATTTTGAACCGCTTATGGAATTGGCACTGGGGCGGGTTCCGGCGCTGGAAACCGTTGGCGTCAAATCGTTGATTAATGGTCCGGAAAGTTTCACACCCGACGGAAATTTTATTATCGGCGAGGCGCCGGAATTGGCGAATTTCTTTGTCGGGGCGGGGTTCAATGCCTTTGGCATTGCTGCGGGGGGTGGTGCGGGCATGGCGCTGGCGGAATGGGTGGCCAATGGCAGCCCGCCCTATGACCTGTGGTCCGCTGACATTCGCCGCTTTGGCCAGCCGCATCGTGATGTGGACTGGCTGCGCAGCCGCACGGCTGAGGCCTATGGCAAGCATTACACCATGGATTGGCCGTTTGAGGAAAACAATTCCGTTCGCCAAAACCGTTTGTCGCCGCTCTATCAGATATTAAAAGATCAGGGGGCTGTGTTTGGTGAGAAACTCGGCTGGGAAAGGCCCAACTGGTTTGCACAGGATGGCGTATCTGCAACCGATGAATACGGGTTTGGCCGTCAAAACTGGTTTGCGGCGGTCGGGCGCGAGCACAAGGCTTGCCGCGAGGCGGCTGTGTTGTTCGACCAAAGTTCTTTTGCCAAATATATGCTGGAGGGGCCAGACGCGCTGGCCGCGTTAAACTGGATTTGCGCCAATAATATCGACCGCCCGGTCGGCACGCTGGTTTATACACAAATGCTGAATGACAACGGCGGGATTGAATGCGATCTGACGGTTGCACGGTTGGCGAACGATAAGTTTTACATCGTGACCGGAACCGGATTTGCCACCCATGATTTTAACTGGATCAACCGCAACATCCCCGACGGAATGGATTGCACAATAACAGACATCACCAATGAAAACGCGGTTTTGTCCTTGATGGGACCGGCATCGCGTAAAATTCTGGCACGCTTAACAAAAGAAAATATCGGCAATGATGCTTTTCCCTTTGGGACAAGTAAATATCTGAATATCGCGGGCCACGAGGTTCTGGCCTTGCGTGTCACCTATGTCGGGGAACTGGGTTGGGAATTGCATTTTCCAACCGATAATGCCTGCGATATTTACCATGCATTGATGGAGGCAGGGGGCCGTTACGGGTTGATCAACGCCGGTTATCGCGCCATTGAATCACTGCGGCTTGAAAAAGCCTATCGCGCTTGGGGCGCTGATATTGGCCCGGATCACACACCTTTTGAGGCCGGATTGGGCTGGGCGGTCAAATTACGGAGCAATATTGCCTTCAAAGGGCGCGCCGCGATGCACGCCCAAAAAACCAACGGTGTTGACAAAATAATGGCGGGATTCATGGTGACAGACCCCGATATTGTGCTGCTGGGGCGTGAAACGATTTACCGCAATGGCAAGCGCGTCGGCTGGTTATCCTCAGCTGGATACGGATACACCGAAGGGGTCTCATTGGGGTATGGCTATGTGCGGCATGCGGGCTTGGATGCTGAATTTATCCTGAAGGGCGATTATGAATTGGAGGTTGCCAGCAAACGAGTTCCAGCCAAGGTATTTATGGGCGCGCTTTACGACGCGGCAATGGTGCGCGTCAAAGCCTGAGGCGCGCTGAATATCCGGTAAAACTTTGTTATTTTGTATTGATCTTAATGGTTTGCACCACAGTTTCGGGCGTTGTGCGATCCAGATCTATGTGCAAAAGGCCATTCTCCATGGACGCGCCCTGCACTTCTACACCATCCGCAAGCACAAATGAACGCTGAAACTGGCGCGCCGCAATGCCACGGTGTAAAAACACGCGCTCATCAGTTTCTTGGGGTTGCACACCAGCAACAATCAACTGGTTTTCCTCAACCGTGATGTTCAGACTTTGGTCTGAGAACCCTGCCACAGCCAACGTAATCCGATAGGCATTTGGGCCGTTTTGTTCAATATTATAAGGGGGGTATCCATCATTACGCGCCGAACGCTCCACCAGACGATCAAGCTGTTCAAACCCCAAAAGATACGGGTGCGCGGAAAAACTGGATTTAGTCATAGTGTAAGTCCTCATAAAGCGACTTTGATAAATTACCCTGAAATCAGCAGCAATACCATAAATATGAGGCTTTTCTGCATCGAAAACAAGTGAATAGCAATAAAACCCCCGCAATCACAAGATAAACCACCACCCGTCACAATCCTGATCAGGCTATTTACGCGCCCCAAAACACCGAACATATGGATATGTTGCGGATCAAACAGCGCAAATCCCGATATCATTGCTTGAGATTTCAGACTTTGGCGTTATGTTGCGTTTTTGGCACGGCGCGCGCGATGAACAAACCTCAGGTCGGGATCATTATGGGGAGCCAGTCGGACTGGCCCACCATGCTCGAGGCAGCAACTGTGCTGGATACGCTTGGCGTGGTGTTTGAAACGCGCATTATCAGCGCCCACCGCACCCCGGACCGGATGTTTGAATATGCCCATGGCGCGGTTGCTGCGGGTCTTCAGGTTATCATTGCCGGTGCGGGCGGCGCGGCGCATTTGCCGGGCATGGTGGCGGCCAAAACACGCGTGCCTGTGCTTGGTGTTCCCATAAAATCAGCGGCGCTTTCGGGGCAGGATTCATTGCTTTCAATTGTGCAAATGCCCAAGGGTATTCCGGTGGGCACGCTGGCGATTGGCGCAGCGGGGGCCGCAAATGCGGGGCTGCTGGCCGCCGCGATCTTGGCCAATAATGACCCCGAACTGGCAACGCGCCTAGAAGCATATAGAGCGGCCCAGACCAACAGCATTGCGCTGGATCCGCGCAATGGCTGACATCTTGCCCCCCGGCAGCACCATTGGCATATTAGGCGGCGGGCAACTGGGGCGCATGCTGTCGGTTGCGGCCAGTCGACTGGGGCTGAAAACCCATATTTTTGAGCCAAGCCCAAACCCGCCTGCCGGACAGGTTGCGGATGCCGTCACCACGGCTGGCTATGATGATCTGGCGGCGCTCAGCAGCTTTGCCTTAACGGTTGATGTCATCACATATGAATTTGAAAACATACCGGCATCTGCCGTTTCCTTTCTGGCGGCAGCAAAG
>CAZSSS010000137.1:0-1817 GCA_964609255.1 uncultured Rhodobacterales bacterium | reverse complement strand
ACCTATGAATTTGAAAACATCCCGACACAGGCGCTGGACCATCTTGAAACCCTGCGTCCAATTCACCCAAATCGCCGCGCATTGGCCACCAGCCAAGACCGGATTGTTGAAAAAGAATTCCTGCGCGGCCTTGGCCTGAATATTGCAGCTTTTGCCCAGATCGATACAGTTGAAAACCTGCAAGAAGCCTTGCAAACCATTGGAACGCCTAGCATTTTAAAAACCCGCCGTTTTGGTTATGATGGCAAGGGGCAGGTGCGCATTGACAACAGTGCCGAGGCAAAAACAGCCTTTGCCGCGTTGGCTGGCGCGCCAGCAGTGCTGGAAGGGTTTGTTCAATTTGAACGTGAGGTCTCGGTGATTGCGGCGCGCAATCAAAACGGCGAAGTTGCCTGTTATGACCCGGGCGAAAACGTGCATCGAGGCGGGATTTTGCACACAACAACTGTGCCCGCGCAGCTAACATTGGCGCAACAAACCGATGCGGTTATTCTGGCGGGGCGCATTTTGAACAGGTTGGATTATGTCGGGGTGATGGGGGTTGAATTATTCGTGACCTCTGCGGGATTGGTGGTAAACGAGATCGCGCCCCGGGTGCATAACTCCGGTCATTGGACCCAAAACGGGTGTCTTATTGACCAGTTTGAGCAGCACATCCGCGCCGTGGCTGGCTGGCCACTCGGGGATGGGCAACGCCATTGTAATGTGGTGATGCGCAACCTGATTGGTGACGATGATTATTCGCGTGATGCGGATGTTGCGCTACATCTTTATGGCAAAGATATTGCCAAACCCGGGCGGAAAATGGGGCATGAAAATCGCATCAGCCCCATATCCACATAATTTACCCGTAAACGGATTCTTTGCCGAATTTTTTGGTCAGCATATAATAAATCACCGCGCGATATTTATTGCGGTTGGCTTTGCCATAGGTTTCGATGGCAGCGTTAATTGCATCCATCAATTCCGGCCCGTCTTTCAGGCCCAACTTGCCCACCAGAAAATTATCTTTGACGGTTTCCAGTTCAGATGCCTGAGAGCCAGCAACCGTGGATGCATCCGCATTATAAATGGACGGGCCGCAGCCGATCGTCACTTTTGTCAGCAGATCCATATCTGGTGTCATGCCACATTTTTCTTTAAGATCAGCAGCATAAACCGCAATAAGATCGTCTCTTTTTCCCATTCTAGTATTCCCTGTTTTTAAGTAGTTGTTGTATAAAATTAGCCTATTCGATCCGATGGATTTACGCAATATTTAGTGTGGAATGCCCGCCGGAAACAAAAGATATTACGCACCTTTCCAGCGCCGTAACATCCAATACCATTGATCAGGGCGGTCAAGAATACGCGCGGCAAGGCTTTCGTTAAATACCTTGGTCATTGTTTCCGCATCTGTGCGCGGAATGGCGTTTTCAAAATCAACCTCAAATCGGCTGCCATTACCGATACGCGTGCCATAGGCCGGCACCATCGGAATATCGAATTTCAGCGCCAGTCGCGCCGCCGCCAAAGACGTCAGGGCCTGATGGCCCATAAAGGGCATTAGCACGCCATCCTCAGCCTTTTCATCCAGCAAAATTGCAACAAAACCACCGTTGCGCAGATGGCGCACCAGATCGCGCGTACCGGTTTTCCCCGTGGCCAAAATCGGCATGCCGACCGCTTTGATACCGGCGGACAAACGGCGTTCATAGTGACGGTTTTTTTGTTTACGATAGACCGCGCCGGTTTCCATCCCGCGTTCTTTGAGCGCGGAACGCACGGCCTCCCATTGGCCAAAATGGCCCGAAACAATAATGGCGCCTTTGCCATTT
>CAZSSS010000136.1:0-5235 GCA_964609255.1 uncultured Rhodobacterales bacterium | reverse complement strand
GCTTTGCGCGCCCAATGCACCAACTCTTCCATTTGGCGCGGTGTTTCAAACGGCGTAGCGGTTTCAAAAATAACGCCAATTTCAATGCCATCCGCATCAATGGCAACTACATGATTGTCGATTTTTTTGTACTCGCCCCGATGGCGTTCATCCTTGGTGCTGTGGCGCAACAAGACTTTGTGTAACTGGCGGATGTGGTTTTCGGTCAGGGGCATGTCGGCATATGCCTGAAAGATCAAATCCATCGCCTCGGCATAGCCCGCAACTTCTTGTTCATCGCGCGTATCGAATTTCCGCATTTCGATGTTGGAAAGCAAGGTTTCCACCTGAATATCACTCAGCTTTGCGCCCTCGATGCGCGTTGATGACCCAACGCTTTCGACCGTCGCCACCTTGCGCAGAGCGCTCAGTCGATCCGGTGAAAGGTTTTTTAGTGCCTCCCAACGCCCCTTGAATTCATCAACCTCGGCAACGAGTTTGACGAGGTCTTGGGTCAGGATAATATCTGGCTCATTCATTGGTTTAATCTTTGTATATTCAATTCCATATCCGATTATACCCGATAATATCCGATTTGTCGAATGTGCTGTTTGCTAGGTGTGGACTTCATATTTTCTGGCACAATGTCCGCTTACTTGTCCGCTTTGTAGTTCAATAAATAGCATATATTACAGATAGTTAAAATGAAGGAGTGCCAATAAATACCCTACAAGATGTCCGCTATATTATACCCCTTTTCCATGCCTGAAAGCACATAGTAACCCTAGCGTCTTGGTCCAGATCGTTTATGCCTATGATCCATATGAATAGCAGACTGCTTAGGCTCATTAGCATGGTTGCGCTCCAACCGGCGCAAGGCGGCAGGCTCGCTGTAAAGCCGCATTTCATCCCTGTGGCGTGTCATGGCGACGTAAGAAAGATGGTGATCCATAGTTCGAGAACCAAGCACATAAGCCTTATCAACCGTTGCGCCCTGTGATTTATGGATGGTGCAGGCATAGCCGTGATCAAACGCAGTGTAATGATCTGGCGTTATTGTGATTGATCTGGATTTCTCATGGCCATCGGTATCTATGCGCACACGAAGTCGGTCATTATCAATTTCTTCCACCGTGCCGAAACTACCGTTCTTCACCCCAAGATCACGGTCATTGCGGGTGAAAATAATGCGTTCACCCACTGCAAAAGCGCGCGGGCCATGGTCGGTCTGGAACAAGGTTTCCACTACCAGATCACCACCGGATTTGCGCAAGGAACGAATGGCTTGGTTGATTGCATGCACATCTTTACGGCGATGGGTTAAAGCCAGTCGAGAGACGCCCGAGCCGTTCAACTCCATGTCTGTCACATAGTCCTGCGCCAGTTTGACGATGGCCTCGGGCGTATCAATTGCGGTACTGACAAAACCCTGTTGCCTGTAGGTTTCAATCGCATCGGCGCACCGCCCCTCTGCCAGATTGATTGAAGCTTGGCGTTGCCATTCCTGCCGTTGGCGTCGGATTTCTGAAAGGCGCGCAGCACCGCTTTCTTGCGCGATATCCTTGAACGGTCTACCGGCCTGAATAGGTTGCAGTTGCTCAGGGTCACCAACCAAAATCAGCGTAGCACCGGCTTCCTTGGCGGCGTTCACAAATCGCGCCAGTTGCTTGGTGCCAACCATTCCCGCTTCATCAATCACCAGCACCGAATTTCGAGTCAGCAAATTATAACCGTTCTTCCAGCTATATTCCAAAGAAGCCAAGGTTCGGCTTTCAATGCCAGATGTTGTTTCCAGACCATCCGCAGCTTTTCCCGAAAGAGCAGCCCCGATTACCTCAAACCCCTGCCTTTCCCATGCATGACGCGCCGCTGATAGCATTGTGCTTTTGCCCGCCCCCGCCAAACCAATGACGCAAGAGAGTTGCCCGGAGGTCAGAACGTGACGGATTGCCGTTTCTTGTTCTGCGCTCAGGTTTGCGCCTACCGAGTTTTGTAAGGCTGTGTTTTCCTTGGCAATGGCAGCTTCAATATGTTTGCGCGAGACGGAAACGACAGGGCTGGATGCCATTACGCGCGCACCCGCCGATAATGTTGCTTTGGTGCTTAGGAATTCTTGCGTTGAGTAACGTGGTTCTGGCCCAGATTTTACCTCAATTAAATCAGGTGAACGCAAAGCCGCATCTGCTGCGCCACGCAGTTTAGTCGGATCAGGAACATATTGCACCAATGCGCGTAAAATATCGGCGCGGGTGAAGGATTCCTTCTTATCCGCAATTACTTCCAGAATATGCGCCGGATCACGCGCAACTTTTTCGACAATGGAAAGCGTGTCTTCATCGGGCTGAATGATAAGAGGTTGCGCAGGGTCATATGCAGGGCGCAATGGCACCGGTTCAGGTGCAAGTTCCACATCGGGCAATCTTGCACCAATCTCGCGTTGAGCTGATTTGGCGTTCAGTTCGCGATGATATTCAAATTGCTCAATTTCATGTTGCAGAGCACGACGAGCTTTCAGGTGACGTTGGATTAGGTCTTGCTGTTCACGCCGATCACGCAGCAAGGCATCATTGATCTGGGTTTCACTCTCTGTACAGAAACGCTGATACGCCCCTGTCATTTTCGCCCATGCCGCCTTCAAACCCGTTGGCAGACTTGCCAAACGGGCAGTGGCTTCCACGGTAAAGCGAGCCTGCTGCATATCCCGCAGGGCTTCACGTTCACCGCGTTGTTCGGTCACCAAAGAAAGGCGTTTTTTCTCCAGTGTTTCCTTGCGCCGTTCATCTTGTGCGGCAGCTCGCTGCTGAATTTCAAAATTATCAGCGTCAAAACCACGGAACAGAATGGCGATGGCTTCTTCAACATTGGGCAAACTTTCAAGATCACCCAACCGCGCTCGCACTTCTTTGGTTTTAACGCCAAAGGGGGCTTCGGTCGGTCATGTTAAAGGTTTCCTTATTTATGCCTGAATTGAGATGGGCAATTTTCCGCTGATGAGAAACGGCCCGTTTCGGACTTTGACCACGCCACACATCTCAGCGACGCAGCTTCTTGAAAGCCGACTTTCGAATATATGAAAAGAACATAGATAGACTAAACGATCTATCAGAATTGATGAAAGCGCAAACCTATTCCACGTCACGGTCTGGTGCCGTAGATACTATAGCCCGATCAGTATCACTCACCGGCATTGCTATGCTCCATGGATAGGTTGGAAAGTCACCTCCCTCGAACTGGTAGACCGACACGGCAGGTAGATTTCTTTTGTCGTATCTCCGGCCAAACGTGAACACCACGCTGTTTGGTGCCGCTAATACCAAGTGAATACGTTTTATCCCTTTTGCGCTCAGTTGCTTTACCACCTCGAAGAATTGCTGCGCAAGACGGCTCTGTTTGGCCTGCGACCAGTGTGAATCCGATGACAACCCATCTAACGTCAGACGCACAACAGGCATCGCAAACGTATTCGAAATCGCGTCATCGGACACCGGATAAGAATAGGAGATAGCAACAACGGCCTCCGTTCCTTCAATGTCTCCGTCCAATCCTTCAACCGTAAACTGAGCACCATCATCGTCATCCGACAAAGCCCGCCAGCCATCAACCGTTCTGTCCCAGTCATAGCTGATGATCTTACCTTCATCATCGAACAGAACCCCCGTAAAAAACGTGAAAGGAACGGGTGCGAGGCCACCGTAGACAACCTTCAAATCTGTGGCGTTCATCGATTTTTTGTTCTGCCAAACCACCTTGTGTCCTGTCTCAATCGCAGAGATTGCTGCGCCTGGTTCCAAAGCTTTTCCATCATCCCGATTGCATAGGTCAATCAACGTTTCAACTTTTTGCCCCGCGAACTCTTCGCCTAGGGCCGCAAGAAGTGGTGTCCCTTTATCCAAACGCAACCCACGGGTTTCCACGACTAAAACGCGTTTGCTGCTGATTGCAGACTTGTCATCGGAACGCTTCAAAAAGATGAGCAGAATACCACTTATGATCATCAGCGACGCAATGGCCACTGCCGACACTTTTAAGCCATCAAGCGTTTCCGCAAAACTGCGATATTGCTCCGGAACCGCGCCAAAACTCATGCGTAAAACGAGCTCAATAAGCGGAGGCCCTGCAATGATTGCCAACAGCAGGCCCGTACCACTTGCGATGAGCAAAGCTTGTGGCGATCGCACCCGGAAATACCAATCGATGGCTTTGCGCACCCCGTACCTAAATAGATTGTCTGACATGCATTACCTGCCCTTATCTTTTGTTACTCAAATTCCACATTCGCATGGCAGCCGCCATACCCCTTTACAAAGAGTGTAGCCGAAGCCTCCATCTGCCACACCCACTTGAGGCGGTTGATAAATAGAACTGCAAAATCAACGCCGCGCGCCCCTTCAACCAGATTGCGCATCGCCCGGATATCAGGCCCACTTGGTGTAACTTCAAAACTGGGATGCGAATGCCATTCGCCAAGATAGTTGAACCGCTTATAGTCAGCCCCTGTTCGTTCAAAAAATGCGCGTAGTTCGCGCTCATGATGCTCCGCATCCCTAACAAAGTGCGCTTGCGAACCCGACACCGTATCCACCGAAATATCGGCAATCCTAAATCGTTGGTCCCCGACCATTTCACCCATTAGGATGCCACCAATCTCACGCCGTCCCGCAAAAAGCATGTGGCGTTTCAAGCGTCTTTGAATAGATTTAGGAACCAGAAGATGCATCACCAGCCTCTTCAATCACCACGTGTTCCTTAAACAGAGCCACCATCTCATCGGTATCAATTCGGTCCATAATATTTCCCCAGTCACCCTCTGGGCGTAGATCTATTGGGCCTGTGTCGAACGGCTGATTAAATGCCCATTCAGACGACATGCCGATCATATATGCCGACATCGGAAAGATGCTTCTATCTGGTTGCGAGAGGTAGTCAGTGACAAACCGCGTTGCATGGTAAGCCACGATGGACACTTCAGCGTCATCAGCAACCAGAGGTGTTCCGTCTTCCGTACGCCCCTCATAGTCTCGCGCGCCCACGCCCTGCCCCCCGGTCCATTCTACACCTTGATCCGTACACCACTGACGAATTTGGTCGCGCACCGCCGTCGGAATCGGATCGATGTCAGGCCGCGCACGCGCAATAAACCCACCAATCCCCCCAGCAAAAACCTGACACCAAATCATCGCCGTCTTTGAACGCTTTGCAACTGATGCAATCATGTTAAACGCCGCAGGATCAGCTGTAGCATCAACGATCACATCA
>CAZSSS010000135.1:0-5273 GCA_964609255.1 uncultured Rhodobacterales bacterium | reverse complement strand
CCTATGGGCACCGCGAAACCAACAGTTGCGCTGATATCGAAACCATTTTGCCGATTGCGCCGCTCAACAGCGCGGCTTTTGCAGATGCGGTTACCAAACTGCTGCCGCGCGGGCGAACCCCGCTGACAGCGGCGGTGCAAATGGCGGCTGAGGAAATGAATTCGCAAACCCGCTCTGCGCGCATCATTGTGTTGACGGATGGTCTGGAAAGCTGCGGCGCGGACCCCTGCGCCATGGCCGCCGCGCTGGAAAAAAGCGGGCTTGATTTCACCACCCATGTGATCGGGTTTGGCGTGTCAGGTATCGAAGACCAAAGCCAGCTTAATTGCCTTGCTGAAAACACCGGCGGGTCATATCTGACAGCCGAAAGCGCCGCTGAACTGACCGCCGCGCTGGAATTTATGGCCATGCCTGCCGTTGTGCCTATGATCACGCTGCAGGCCGTTGACAACGCCGGAAATGCGCTGGATGACCCTGCAATTGCGTGGTCAATATTCAACAAAACCGAACAAGAAATGTGGCTGCGCAGCTCGGTTTCGGCATCGGTTTCGGTGGAATATCAGGCGGATGATTACCGCGCCACAGCCGTGCTTGGCAATAAAACCGCCACGCTTGAATTCACTTATGATGGCGTCGGTGAAACCGTCTATGACCTTGTTTTTGAAGGTATCGACCCGCCAGAACCCACCGAAACCACTGAAACCGCAGCAGCCGCCAGCCTGTCCGCACCCAACGCTGTTACTCCGGGTTCTGACGTAAATATCGACTGGAGCGGACCCGAAAATAATGGCGATTATCTGGCGATTGCCCTGCCCGATGACCTGATAACAACCTTTAGCGATTATGCACGAACCACTGCCGGAAACCCGGCGGTTCTGACCATGCCCGAATCCGCTGGCGTTTATGAAATTCGTTACATTTCACCCACCACCAACCAAATTCTGGCCATAGAAAAAATAGTCATCGGAGCCATTGATATTGCCCTGCAACTGCCAAGCGACGTTATCGCCAACGCAGATTTTGACGTCTCGTGGGACGGACCATTTTTTGAAGGCGACATGCTGGTTCTGACCCAAAAAGATGCCGCGCAAGATGATGCCTTGGTGGCCGTGCTTGCCCATGAGGGCAAATCCGCGCGTTTCACTGCCCCGCAAGCCGCTGGTGAATTCGAAATCCGCTATCGCAACACCAACGGCGAGATCCTGAAATCAGCCGCAATAACCGTGCGTTATGATGCCGAGTTGAGCAGCACCGAAACCGCCATCGCTGGTGCCATCATAGACGTTAACTGGCGCGGCCCCGACGGGGCGGCCGATTTCATTGCTATTGTCCCCGCTGGCAGCGCTGACGACACGATCGGCAATGCGGTTGAAACCAGCGCTGGCACACCGTTGGCTGTGTTGACACCGGACGTTCCGGGGGATTACGAAATCCGCTATGTTTTGGCCAGCGACAGGTCTGTCATAGCCCGCCAGCCGTTGCAGTTGACCCAACCCGACGCGGCAATTGAGGCCCCGGCCGAGGCCTTTTCCGGCGCCTCGATCACCGTGATCTGGACTGGCCCCAAACACGCGGATGACTATCTGACGCTGGTCCCGCAAGGCGTCAGCGCCAGCAGCAGCAGCGACATCTTTTTAGCTACACAAGGCAGCCCGATTTCGCTGGTTTTACCAACACAAACCGGTGATTACGAGGTCCGGTATATAACCGGCCAATCAGGGTTGATACTGGCAAGCGCATTAATCGCTGTCAGCACCGAACCCACCCTTATATTCAGCGACCCCGAGGCCATCGCGGGCAGCACCATCACAGTGCGCTGGCAAGGCCCCCAAAACGCTGATGACCTGATCACCATTGTCCCGCTTGACGCGAACGACGATGAACTGGCCAATTTCACCTATAGCGCTGAGGGCCATGAATTGGGTGTGATCAGCGAAGAAATCCTCGGGGATTTTGAGCTGCGTTATGTTTCTGGACAAACCGGAGCAGTGCTGGCGCGACAGCCCATCACATTAATCGCCCCCCCCGTAATCGTTGAGGCACAGGCAACCGCCATCGCCGGTGCCACCATCGATGTTAACTGGAACGGACCGGATGATGAGGGTGATTATATCACAATCGTGCCCATCGGCACGGCTGAGGGTGACTTCGGCAATTATACCGACATCCAAAATGTCTCTCCG
Organism: uncultured Rhodobacterales bacterium; assembly: GCA_964609255.1. Lineage (GTDB taxonomy): Bacteria > Pseudomonadota > Alphaproteobacteria > Rhodobacterales > Rhodobacteraceae > UBA3077. The sequence continues at coordinate 3,090 of CAZSSS010000135.1, read as the reverse complement.
CTGGAACTGATCACAAAAGACATCGCCGGAGATTATGAAATCTGGTATGTATCGGGCAAAAACAAAGAAACACTGGCGCGTATTCCCCTTACGTTAACCGCACCGGAATCAGCAGTTTCAAGCGTTCAGCAAACCGTGGCTGGCAGTGAAATTACTGTAAACTGGGTTGGCCCGGACAACCAAAACGATTTCATCACGGTTGTGCCTGTGGGCACGGATGGTGGCGAATACGGCAATTATACGTATACAGCCCGCGGTCAGGACCTGACGGTTTTGACCAGCGATATGGCGGGTGATTACGAATTGCGCTATGTTTCGGGGCAATCTTTTACAACCTTGTCAAGCGCTCTGATTACGCTGACCGCACCATCAATTACCATCGATGCGTCGCCCGTCGGGCTTGCGGCCAGCTATCTCGAAGTTATCTGGTCTGGTCCGTCCAACAAAAACGATTTCTTGACCGTTGTTCCGGTTGGGTCTGGCGAAAACACCTTGGGGGCGTATCAATACACCCGCAAAGGAACACCGCTGGAACTTATGTTGCCCGACGCCGCCGGACAATTTGAAATCAGGTATGTGTCGGGGCAAAGCATGCGCATATTGCAGACCTTGCCGCTGACAATTCTGGCGCAATAACAACAGGCGCAGCTTGGGAAAAAACGCTGGGTCGGGGGGGGCCAAGGTTACTGCCTTAAAACGGGCAATCAGCCGTGAAATGCACCCGCCGCCCATCGCTGGGATGATGGAATTCAAGCATCTCAGCATGCAAACAAAGCCGGTCGCGCATTTCCAGCGCTGCGCCTTTGGCATAAAACCGGTCCCCCAATATCGGATGGCCAATGGCCAGCATATGCACCCGCAACTGATGGCTGCGCCCCGTGGTCGGGGTCAGGCGCACCCGCGCAAAATCACCATCGCGTTTGATGACCTGCCAGTTGGTATGGGCCGATTTGCCCCGCTCATGGTCAACCATTTGCAGCGGCCTGTTTGGCCAATCCACGATCAAGGGCAGGTCCACCGCGCCGCTATCCTCGGGCTGGCCCCAGACCAGTGCAATATACGATTTATCCACTTTGCGCCGCTCAAATTGCAGGCCTATGTGGCGCTGGGCAGCCGCATTCATCGCAAAAATCATTAGGCCAGACGTGGCCATATCCAAGCGGTGCACCTGTAGCGAAGTTGGAAACGCGGCCCGCGCGCGATGCGACAGGCAATCTTTGTGTTCAACGGGCCGCCCCGGAACGGATAATAAATCCGCAGGTTTGTTTACGATCAGAATGTCATCGTCTACGTGAACGACCTCAAGCGGCACATCGGGCGGCGCATAGATAAAATTGCCAATCACCGCAGCGCTCTTAACAAGCCACGCGTTGATCCGTTGCGAGCATCCGCATCTGCGCCTTTGACCAGTGGCAACAGCTCGGTCGCCAGTTCCTTGCCAAGTTCCACACCCCATTGATCAAAGCTGTTAAGCCCCCAGATAACCCCTTCAACAAACACCCGATGTTCAAAAAGCGCAATAATTTGCCCCAGAACATAGGGCGTCAATTTGGGATAAACGATGGTGATCGAGGGCCGGTTACCCGGAAATTGCCGATGTGGGTTTTCATGAGCGCGCCCCGTCATCAAGGCCTCGGATTGCGCAAGGCAATTCGCCTTGAGCAGATCGTGCTGGTGTTCCAAATCCGGCTCATGGCCCTTGGCCGCAATCAGGAATTCACACGGAATAATATTCGTGCCCTGATGCAAAAGCTGATAAAATGCGTGCTGCCCGTTGGTGCCGGGTTCCCCCCAGACAACCGGACCTGACGGTTTAACAAGCGCTTTGCCGTGAATATCAACGCGTTTGCCGTTGCTCTCCATATCCAGTTGCTGAAGATACGCCGGAAGCCGACGCAAGCGCTGGTCATAGGGCAACACCGCACGGGTGGCATAATCGCAAATATTGCGGTGCCAAATACCCGTCAGCGCCAGCATCACCGGCATATTTTCCGCCAGCTTTGCTGTGCAAAAATGCTGATCCATTGCATAAGCGCCGTCAAGGAACCCATCAAAGCATTCCGGCCCAATTGCCAGCATAATCGGCAGGCCAATTGGACCCCATAAGGAATATCGCCCGCCAACCCAATCGGCAAACCCAAAGACGCGCTCCGCAGGAATGCCAAAAGCCGCAGTTTTGTCGAGCGCCGTGGAAACCGCCGCCATATTGCTGCTGGCATAAGCGCCAAGCCAAGCCTTTGCCGTGGCGGCGTTGGTCATGGTTTCAGTGGTGGTAAATGTCTTTGAGGCCACAATCACCAGCGTTGTCGCCGGATCCAGCCCCTTTAGCGTGTCGCCAATATGCGCCCCGTCAATATTGGACACAAAATGCAGCCGAGGCCCATCATGATAGGGTTTTAACGCCAATGTCGCCATATGGGGGCCAAGGTCAGAGCCGCCAATGCCAATGTTGATAACATCTGTAATACTGCCCTTATTGGCGGGCGACATATTGCGTTTGCGGATGGCGTTTGAAAACTCAGCCATCCGGGTCAGGCTTTCCCGCACTTCGGGATGCGCCGGATTTTTTGAGCGGTCCCGCAGTGCTGTATGCAATACCGCACGATCCTCGGTTGCATTGATATGCGCACCGGCAAACATCGCGTCGCGGTGGGTTTCAACGCCAGCTTCGCGCGCCAATTGCACCAATAAATCCTTCGCCGCCGTGTCAATGTTGGTTTTGGCATAATCCAGCAGCATATCGCCTTGGCACAGGCTGAAATCTTCAAACCGCGTATCGTCAAACAGGTCAACAATCCGGCGTTCTGAATTGACCGCGTTGTTTGACATCAAGGCACGCCAGATCGCATCCATCTCAGCACCCCAACAAGCTGGCTTCGGCCGCCAATGCTTCAATAGCCGCCCAGTCACCAGCGGCCACTTTATCCGCTGGTGCCACCCAAGATCCGCCTGCACAAATCACGTTTGGCAGGCTCAGATATTCATGCGCGTTCTTCAAGCTAACGCCACCTGTCGGGCAAAATGATATCTGCGGCAACGGCGCGCCGATGGCTTTTAACGCTGGCGCGCCGCCCGAGGCCTCAGCCGGGA
>CAZSSS010000134.1:2798-5274 GCA_964609255.1 uncultured Rhodobacterales bacterium | reverse complement strand
CTTCATATGACCAGTCACCAAGGCGGGTATCTCCGCGCAGCAACTGTCCAAAACCAGCCACAGCGGCAGCAAAATCAACCTCGGTTCCAAGCCCTGCATCTGCAAACACTGGGGTTGTGATCAAGATAGACGTGCTTTCGCCCGGGTTTTTGTAGCGCAGCTTCAGGAAGGCCAGTTCGCCATTGCTTTCGGGCAGGGGTTCTGCATCGCCATAACGCAGCGGATCATTGCTGAGCGCCGCTGATCCAACCGGCGTGATCTCATAAAGCGCGGTAACCGAATGGCCGGCACCAATATCGCCTGCATCCACCGCGTCATTGTTGAAATCTTCGCGGGCAAGTGCGCGGGTTTCATAACCGATAAGGCGGTATTCGGCGACCTCGGCGGGGTTAAACTCCACCTGAATTTTCACATCCTGCGCGATGGTAAACAACGCGCCGCCGATCTGGTCAACCAGCACTTTTTGGGCTTCGGCCAATGTGTCGATATAGGCGGCTGTGCCATTGCCGTTTTGCGCCAGTGTTTGCATTAACGCGTCGTTATAATTGCCTTGCCCAAAGCCGAGGATCGACAGGTAAATACCTGTGTCACGTTTTTCCTCAATAAAGGTTTTAAGCTGTTCGGGGTCAGAAATACCGACGTTGAAATCGCCGTCTGTGGCCAGAATGACGCGGCTTGTGTCGCCGTCATCCGCCATTTCTTGGGCCAACGCATAAGCCTGTTGCAAGCCAGCTTGGCCAGCGGTTGACCCACCAGAAGATAACCGCGTCAGGCTGCGCAGAATTTTGGTGCGCTCAGACGCCGGGGTTGGTTCCAGCGCCATGCCAGCAGACCCCGCATAGGTGACAATTGCCACGCTGTCATGGTCGTTCAGCTCGCTTAACAGCAAACGGAAAGACTGGATAAGCAGCGGCAATTTGTTGGGGTCGGACATCGAACCGGAGGTATCAATCAGGAATACCAGATTAACCGGCGGGCGTTCCGATGCCGCCAGCTCATAGCCTTGAATGCCGATATGCAGCAATTGCGTGTCGGGGTTCCACGGGGTTTCGGTTACGGTGACCGAGCTGGTAAACGGGGCCTCGCCAGCCGTTGGCAGCGGGTAATCATAGTTGAAATAATTGATCATTTCCTCAGTGCGCACCGCATCGGGGTTTGGCAAGTATCCGTTCAGAATTGAGCTGCGCGCAAAAGCATAAGACGCGGTATCAACATCAATGGAAAAGGTCGAAACGGGTTCTTCAAGGGTGATTTTCAATGGGCTAATGGCTTCGCCAGCGAATTGATCACGGTTGGTTTCGGCTTGGTAAAATTGCGCATCAACATCTAACCCCCTGATAATTCCGTCACTTTCCGCTTCGGCAGCCGGAGGAATGGCAGAAAGTTGAGACGTCAGACTTCCGGTTATGGCTTGCACGCGGGCACCGGATTGGTTCTCTGAACGGTCACGCAACGCTGGCGCAGTGGCGAGGGCATTATTTGTAACAACAGGCGCGGCTGGCTTTGGTGCCAGTTCACGGATTTCTGAATCGGGCGCCGCATCGGTCGGCGCTGCCTGCGCCAGTTCTTCGTTGGTTACATCGGTTCGCTGATAACCGGATTGGTCGTCGCTGAGGCCAAGCACATCAAGCGGCTGGCCTGTTTCGCCAGTTTTTGGCACCGGTGATGTTGTGTCTATTATCCCTGAAAATTCCACATCCGGCCCGGGGCCGCTGCTAAATTTGATATCTTGGGTAATCACAACCGCCAAGGCAATCGTGGCGAAACTTGCGGTGCCGAGCATCAATTGCCGGCCAGTTAAATTCGTAAACATATCCTTCAGTCCTTCCAAAAATCCGCGCACCAAATTGGGGCGGTTATGGATAGGACGCGCAGCATCGGGTGATCCTTGGAAATTTTCCGAATTTTCTTCAAAAGCCTGCATTCCAGCCATAATAGCAGCTTGTTTTGCACCGCTGGAAGGCGGGGGAATAGTGTCGCGCAACAGCGTGGCCAGTTTGTCGAGATCGTCGGTCATTGCAACATCTCCTCGGCTGCCGCCATATGGCGTAGTTCTTTTTTGACCTCGGACATGCGCCAACTAACGGAACCTTCGGACAGGCCAAGCAGTTTGCCAGCCGCCGCGTGGGTCATTTCCTCCCCCAGCACCAGCGCCACGGTTTCGCGGAGTTCCGGCGACAAGCGCGACATTGCGCGTGCCAGCCATGTCATATTTTCCGATTTCTCAACCGCGGCTTCGCGCTGCATTATTTCAACATCCCCCCAACCATCAGCGGCGCGTGCCTGTGCCCCGCGACGGCGCATTAAATCGCGGCCTGCGTTGACAATAACCCGGTATAGCCAGCTTTCAAACTTGGCTTCGCTTTTGAATCCGCCAAGCTTGGCTGGCAATGAAGCACATATTTCCTGCACAAGATCCTCCGCGTCTGCTTGTTGCCCAAGGGTGCGATATGCCACCCTATACATCAGGTCATAA
>CAZSSS010000134.1:0-2788 GCA_964609255.1 uncultured Rhodobacterales bacterium | reverse complement strand
TCGATCAGTGACCGAAATGCATCTGCATTTCCGCCCCCAGACATTTCTGCCAGTTTTTCACTCGAATAATCCATATGGTCCTGATTGTAAGACGCAAGCCGTTCTGCAATCCTTGGCAGGTTTTTGAAAAAACCGAAAGGGGCAGTGTTTGAAAAGAAATGAACGATGGTTCAATTAAAGGGGTTGTCAGGTGAAATATTGTTGTTAGTCTATGCTGGTGACGCAAGATAATTGCGCGCAGATGCCAACAAGCATCACTGGTTTCGGCGAGGGAAACTTCGTTTAGGGAGGATTCGAATTGGAAAAGAACAAGGTTCTGCCTGAAGGGCTGGACACGTTCCCCAAATTGTTGGCGCGCAATGCGGTGCAATGGGCGGGGCTTCCTGCATATCGTGAAAAAGAATATGGCATCTGGCAAAGCTGGACATGGGCGGAAGCCGCGGAAAATGTGCAGGCGCTGGCAATGGGTTATGTGGCGCTTGGTTTGGCTGAGGGCGACCATGTGGCCATTATTGGCCGTAATCGCCCTTATCTTTATTGGGCCATGCTGGCGGCGCAATCGGCCGGGGCCATCCCTGTGCCGCTGTATCAAGACGCAAATGCCGAAGAAATGGCCTATGTTCTGGAACATTGCGGCGCGCGGTTTGTGATCGCTGAGGATCAGGAGCAGGTCGACAAGGTTCTGGAAATTCATGACAGTACACCAAATGTTGAGCAAATCATCTATTTTGATAAGCGCGGCATGCGCAAATATGACCACACAAACCTGAACGCTTATGCAGATGTTCAGGCCGAGGGCCGCGCGGGTCATCAACGCCTTGCGCCAATTTTGGCCCAACGGCAGGCCAAGCTGGATGAAAACAGCACTTGTGTGATGCTTTATACCTCTGGCACGACGGGAAAGCCCAAGGGTGTCGTTTTGTCAAACACCAATATTATCGCATCAAGTATTTCCAGTTCAGAATTTGACCATCTTTCAGCGGGAGATTCCGTTCTGGCCTATTTGCCCATGGCATGGGTTGGCGATTTCATCTTTTCCATCGGGCAATGCTGCTGGACAGGGTTTTGCGTGGCCTGCCCCGAAAGCGTTGAAACAATGCAAGCTGACCTGCGCGAAATCGGCCCCAGCTATTTCTTTGCGCCGCCGCGTTTCTTTGAGGGCCTGCTGACCAATGTGATGATCCGCATTGAAGACGCTGGCCGATACAAAAAATACCTGTTTCACAAATACATGAAACACGCCAAACGCGTTGGCCCGGATTTGCTGGATGGCAAGCCGGTGTCGGTCTTGGACCGTCTGAAATACCGCATCGGTGAGCTGCTGATCTATGGCCCGCTGAAAAACACGCTTGGCCTGTCCAAGGTGCGGGTGGGTTACACAGCCGGCGAAGCCATCGGCCCGGAGATTTTTGAATTTTACCGCGCGCTTGGCATTAATCTGAAACAGCTTTACGGCCAAACAGAGGCCTCGGTGTTTATCACCCTGCAACCCGATGGCGAGGTCCGCGCAGATACCGTTGGCATTCCCGGCCCGGGCGTAGAGCTAAGGATCGCTGAAAGCGGTGAGGTGTTTTACCGGTCACCGGGGGTATTCGTTGAATATTATAAAAACGCTAAAAGCACCGCAGATACCAAAGACGCAGAAGGCTGGGTTGCCACCGGCGACGCAGGGTATATTGAGGAATCCAGCGGCCATCTGAAAATCATCGACCGTGCCAAAGACGTGGGCAAAATGGCCAACGGCATGATGTTCGCGCCAAAATTTGTGGAAAACAAGTTGAAATTCTATCCCAACATTCTGGAAGCAGTGGTGTTTGGCGACGGGCGCGATAATTGCACGGCGTTTATCAATATCGACCTGGGCGCGGTGGGCAATTGGGCGGAACGCAACAATGTTGCCTATACCAGCTATCAGGATTTGGCGGCGCATCCCGATGTATATAGCGCGATTCAGGAGCATATCGAAGAGGTGAACATTTCCATTGCCAAAGACCCGATGTTGTCGGGCTGTCAAATTAACCGGTTCTTGGTTTTGCACAAAGAACTGGACGCGGATGACGGCGAAATGACCCGCACCCGCAAAGTGCGCCGTAAAATCGTGGCTGAGAAATACGACGATCTGATCGGGGCGCTTTATGACGGGTCCGGCACAATCGCAACGGAAACCGAAGTGACTTATGAGGATGGCCGCAAAGGCTCGATCAAAGCCACGCTGGAATTACGCGACGTAAAAATGGTGGCAGCATGAGCGAACCATACGTAACACCCGATGGCCGCACCATCGGCGGCGCTGTGCTGGAAATGAAAAACATCACGCTGCGTTTTGGCGGGGTGACCGCGATCAAGGATATTTCCTTTGATATTCGAGAGGGCGAGATCCGTGCGATTATTGGCCCAAACGGGGCTGGGAAATCATCCATGCTTAACGTCATTAACGGGTTTTATCACCCGCAAGACGGTGAAATCTGGTTTCACGGCGCAAAACGCAAACCGATGAAACCATACCAAATTGCCCATCAGGGCATTGCGCGCACATTCCAGAATATCGCGTTGTTTAAAGGGATGAGCACCCTTGATAATATCATGACAGGCCGCTTTACCCATATGAAAACCAACTTGTTCTGGCAGGCGATCTGGAAAGGCCCGGCCGAGCGCGAAGAAGTTGAAAACCGCGAAATCGTTGAGAAAATCATCGATTTTCTGGAAATTCAGGCCATTCGCAAAACCCCCGTGGGTGCGCTGCCTTATGGTTTGCAAAAACGCGTTGAATTAGGCCGCGCCTTGGCTG